>JASFHE010000161.1:0-11014 GCA_050123415.1 Desulfobacteraceae bacterium
AAGCACCCAAATTATCGATAAAGTATGCTTTTCAAATTCATCGCGAAGAGACCCCTGGGATGAAAAGCATACTTTATCGATAATTTGGGTGCTTGATAAACCGGGCTCCACCTGTTTTAAGTAGTGCGGGACACCGCCCATGGCCATATATAGTTCAGCAATCTGCATGGGTGTAAGGTTAACTTTATGTTTATTAAGAAAGAGTTTGGCTTCAGGCAGAGTGAAAGGAAGTAAACGTATTTGACGGGTCAGGCGGTTATGAAGTCCTCCTTTTGCCTTTACTATATTTTGAATCATCCATGAAGCAGCTGATCCACAAACTACCAGGATGATATCTCGCTGCCGCGAACACCAGCTGTTCCAAAAATGTTCAAGACCTGAAATAAATTTAGAGCGCGGTGTGTTCAGCCAGGGTAACTCATCAAAAAAAAGGACTTTTTTTTCTGTATATTTTTTAGATAAATCGGATTCCAGAAATTGCCCCAACTGTTGAAATGCCTGTGCCCATGAGGAAGGTTTCTGCAGCGGAGCACTTATGTTCATTGTTTTTCCGAGTGAATAGGCAAAATTTTCAAGAGCCTCACCAAGAGAAGATCTATGCTTGCCGATTATTTCAAAGCATATCGAATTTCCGAAGTATTCCCTGATCAGGTGAGTCTTTCCAACTCGTCTTCGACCATAAACAGCGATGAATTCAGGATCAGGGGAGGTATAAGCCTGTTTTAGTATAGCCTTTTCTGTTTCACGTCCAATAATATTATTTTTCATGATGATAGTATTTTGGCTCAATATGATTATTTATGTCAAGCCAAAATTAACGATATTGCGATATTATGGCTGGTTTTTAAAAAGTATATTCAGCCAAAATCAGTAAATATGTAGCATTTTGGCCGAATATAAAAATTTATATCCAGCCATTAAAGATATTGCCATAATAGTTATTGGATGTCCTTTTTGGCGGTGACTCATAAAAATATACAGCTCTTTGATATTATCAGAATTGTTTCCGAATATGCTTGTAAGCTCATTGCTGAATAAGCCGGGCACATAAAAGCGCCTGTTGATCCGTTGATAGGGAGATGTCCTGTTTTAAATGAGGATAAAAAAAGGGTTAACCCTGAAATGAGTTAGCCCTTTAGATGTTGGCGTCCCCAAGGGGATTCGAACCCCTGTCGCAGGCGTGAAAGGCCTGTGTCCTGGACCTGACTAGACGATGGGGACGCAGGAAATTTTCAGATAATTCTAAGCATCTTTTTCAGATTAATCAAGCTCAAATTTGCTCTATTAAGCCTGATTTTTGTTTTTTAATGCAGTGATTCTCCTTATCGCATTAAAAAATCCCCGAGTAACTGCCCCGAAGAAAAAGTTGGTGGGCCGTGCGAGGATCGAACTCACGACCAACGGATTAAAAGTCCGCTGCTCTACCAGCTGAGCTAACGGCCCCTGAAAAAGAATCATACTATATAGTTAAAAAAAAATCCTTTGTCAAAGTAAAATTTTATTTTTTTATTAGTCCTTAAACCTCTCTTTTACTGTCCTGGCATGAAGCGGCAATCCCTCTTCTTCTGCCAGTGTTACAACCACATCCTTTAATCCTTCAAGCCCTTCCTTGCTTAGATACTGGAATGTGGGTTTTTTGATAAAATCATCAACCGAAAGCCCTGAAAACATCCTTGCACACTGGCCTGTCGGGAGAACATGGTTTGTGCCTGAAGCATAGTCGCCTACCGGTACAGGTGCGTAAGGCCCCATGAATATTGACCCCGCATGCTTTATTGAGTTCAGTGTAATGAACGGATCTTTAGTTAATATCTGAAGATGCTCTGCCGCATATTCATTCGTGAAATCAATGGCCTGCTCAATATTTTTTGCGATGAGCACATATGAATGCTTGTTGAGTGAAGACTCAAAGATATCTTTTCTCGGCAGGGTTTCATACTCTTTTGCTATATTATCACATACCTTTTGCGCCAGCTCTGCTGATGTGGTAACCAGAACGGCTGCCGAGTCAGGATCGTGCTCTACCTGTGAAAGAAAATCTACTGTTATAAAGTCTGCATTGCCGCTTTCATCAGCCAGGATAAGTGATTCACTCGGGCCTGCAGGAGAGTCGATATCCACCTGTCCGTACACGATCATTTTTGCCGCGGTAACATATTTGTTTCCGGGACCGACTATTTTATCCACTCTGGGCATGGTTTCAGTGCCGTATGCAAGACCGGCAACGCCCCAGGGGCCTCCCACCTTGAATATCCTGTCACATCCTGCGATATCAGCCGCGACCAGCGTTGCGGGATTTGCTGTCATTCCCGGAGACGGCGGAGTTACGGCAATAATATCCTTTACACCCGCAACCTTTGCGGGAAGCACTGTCATCAGTATTGAACTCGGGTATGTAGCGCGTCCGCCTGGTATATAGCAACCCACAATATCCATGGGCCTTGTTATGCGTCCGGCAAGGATGCCTTTTTTAACCTCTATGGACCACATATCACGTTCGAGCTGTGCCTCATGAAACCTTATTATATTTTCAGCGGCCTTTTTCAGGCAGTCAATAACTGACGGATCAATTTTTTTGTATGCCTGTTCAATCTCATCCTTTGCAGCCTCAAGGTCGGAAGGCGTTATGTCTTCCTTGTGTTTTTTATAGTGTTTCAGGGCTACAGAGTCCCCGTTCTGTTTTATATCTTCTACTATTTTTCGGGTATCTTCAAATATGGAAGAGATATCCTCCATGGACCTTTCCATGATGGATTTTTTTCTTTCTTTGTTCAGGTCATCTATTTTTTCTGGTTTTAAGTTTATCAATTATAAATTCTCCTTTCCGGTCTTCTTCTTTAACTCGCAGTAATCCTTTAAGGCATCTTTTGTACTTTCAAAGGCAAGGTGGTCCCAGGGAATCTCTTCAACGCCAATCAGCTTGATATCTGTTGTTTCATCTCCTGCCGCGAGGGTTCCTGATTTATATTCGGCCAGGTATACTATGACAACTTCAAGGTATCCGGGATATGAATAAACATCAAACAGTTCTTTAAGTTCAATATCGATCCTGCACTCTTCTTTGGTCTCTCTCAGGGCGGCCTCTTCAACCTGCTCGCCCCTGTCAACATATCCGCCGGGCATTACCCATTTGCCCCTTTCGGGCCTCATTGCCCTTTTTAACAGGACAATCTTATTATCCTTTTCAACGAGTACACATGCTACCAGTTTAGGATCAAGGTAAAAGACGTATTTACATTCCTGATTTTTACAGACAAGTCTGGGGGGCTCGTTTTCTCTTAATACCTTTGATTCAAATTCCTCCCCGCATACAGGGCAGTAACGAAAAATATAATTGTGATGCATTGTTTAAAATGATTTTCCCTAATAATTTAGAATAATTGACAAACACTATCAGATATGGCACTTTTTGCCAATAATTAAACGGTGTTGCAGGTAAATTAAAATTCCCCGGGTCCTGGCAATGAATAAAACCGATCTCATTAATAGTGTAAGAGACAATGTGCACCTGGAAAGAAAAACCATAGAGCGGCAGCAGTTTCTTTTCCCGGAACTGAACGTTGATTTTTTTCCAAAAAAAAAGGCCAAAAACATAGTAAATTCACTTATTGAGATTATGAAAAAAAGGCTTGAAAAGGGTGATAATGTTTATATTCACGGATTCGGCAGGTTTGATGTTATATTCAAGTGGGCCAGGAAAGGACATAATCCGAAAACAGGCGAAAAGATATTCATCAACTCCAAAAGGACGGTGAAGTTTAAGAGTTTTAAAAAGCTTAAGGAAAGGGTGAATGGGTCGAAGCCCCATTCACCCTGATACTGGATGCTGGTAAAGGCCGGATTCTGGACACTGGTTTCTGGATGATCAGGTAATTCATAAAGATGTGATGATTATGGGAGACGCATATGCGATCCCTGAAAAAGCAAGAGCACAGCGCGCTGTGCCCCTACAGTTTTTACCAGTATCCAGCAACAAGTATCCAGCATCTGCTGTTTCAACCGCCTCCGGTTATTATTCCATGTAATTACCTTCTACTAACAGTTCATTGAAACCTACATAAAAACAACTTCCCCATCCTGAATATCCATCGTAACCTTGCTCCCCTCTCCGATTTCACCACCAAGTATCCTTATTGAAAGGGGGTCCTGTACATAATGCTGTATGGCCCTTTTTAGGGGCCTGGCGCCGTATACAGGGTCAAATCCCACATTTGCAAGGTACTCTCTTGCATTATCAGTGAGTTCCAGGCTGATTTTATTGCCTTCCAGCCTTTTTTTCAGGATGTTTACCTGGATATCAACGATCCGTTTGATTTCTTCAATGCCAAGTGATTTGAATATAATGGTTTCATCAATCCGGTTTAAAAACTCCGGCCTGAATGTGTTCCTCAGGGCATCCATGACTCTGTTTTCCATCTCGCTGTCATCCCTGCCCTTTAACTCGTTAATCCACTGGCTTCCTACATTTGAAGTCATTATGAGCACGGTATTTTTAAAATCCACTGTGCGTCCCTTGCCGTCGGTCATCCTGCCGTCATCAAGTATCTGGAGCAGGGCGTTGAATACATCAGGATGCGCCTTTTCTATCTCGTCAAAGAGCACAACAGAGTACGGGTGTCTTCGAACCGCTTCGGTGAGATATCCTCCCTCATCATAGCCGACATATCCGGGAGGGGCGCCTATAAGCCTTGCGACCGAATGCTTTTCCATATATTCGGACATGTCGATCCTTATCATGTACTGCTCATCGTCAAACAGGAACTCGGCAACTGCTCGGGCAAGCTCTGTTTTACCGACACCGGTAGGACCAAGAAAAATAAATGACCCAATCGGGCGGTTCGGGTCCTGAAGACCGGACCTTGCTCTCCTGACCGCGTTCGATACTGCGATTAGGCCCTTTTCCTGGCCGATTACCCTTTTGCCGAGCATCTCCTCCATTTTTATAAGTTTTTCACGCTCTCCCTGCATCAGTTTTGATACGGGAATATTTGTCCATTTGGCTATTACTTCGGCGATGTCTTCACTGTCCACCTCTTCCTTGAGCATCTTTTTGCCTTCCTGGAGTTCGGCAAGCCTGCTGTTCTGATCCTCCAGTTCTTTTTCGAGAGAGATAATTGTGCCGTATCTCAATTCAGCAGCCTTTGAAAGGTCGCCCTCTCTCTCGGCAGCCTGGGCAGCGGTTCGTGTGGCTTCAAGCCTTTCCTTGATTTCACCGATTCCGGTGATAATCTCCTTTTCAGCCTTCCAGTGCCTTATCATATCCTCGGTACCGGATTTAAGCTCCTTTAATTCGTCATCTATCTTTTTAAGCCTGTCCTTTGAGGCGCTGTCCTTCTCCTTTTTGAGGGCCTGCTTTTCTATCTCAAGCTGGGTAATCTTTCGCTGGACATCGTCAATCTCGGCAGGCATGCTGTCTATTTCTATCCTCAGTCTCGATGTGGCCTCGTCAATCAGGTCAATGGCCTTGTCAGGCAGGAACCTGTCTGTAATATACCTGTGTGAAAGGGTTGCGGCCGCAACAAGCGCAGAGTCCTGGATCCTTACACCATGGTGCACCTCATATTTTTCCTTAAGACCCCTGAGTATTGAGATTGTATCCTCAACAGAAGGTTCCTCAACGGAAACCGGCTGAAACCGCCTTTCAAAGGCGGCGTCCTTTTCAATGTATTTCCTGTATTCCTTTATGGTTGTTGCCCCCACGCACCGCAGTTCACCCCTGGCCAGGGCCGGTTTGAGCATGTTTGAGGCATCTACCGCGCCTTCTGCCGCCCCGGCGCCTACGATAGTGTGCATTTCATCTATAAAAAGGATTATTTCACCTTCTGAATCGGTTACTTCCTTGAGGACAGCTTTTAACCTGTCTTCGAATTCACCCCTGTATTTTGCTCCGGCTACCAGGGCTCCCATATCAAGAGCTACTACCCTTTTATTCTTCAGTGTCTCTGGTATATCCCCCTGTATTATCCTCTGGGCAAGACCTTCCACAATGGCTGTTTTTCCGACTCCCGGTTCGCCTATCAGCACGGGATTATTTTTTGTCCTCCTTGAAAGGACCTGAACGACCCTTCTGATCTCATCATCGCGGCCTATAACCGGGTCAAGTTTATCCTTTGCCGCTATAGCCGTAAGGTCCCTGCCAAATCTCTCGAGCGCCTGATATTTGTCTTCAGGATTCTGGTCTGTTATTCTCTGGCCTCCCCTGATTTCAACAAGCGCGGCAAGGATTGTGTCCCTGGTAATCCCGGAGGAGTTAAGTATTTTTACTGCCTGGCCTTCTTTTTCTTCGGAAATAGCAAGGAGGATATGCTCAAGGCTTATATATTCATCCTTCATCTGCTCTGCTTCTTTAAAAGCCTGTTCGAGGACCGCCTGCAGCCTGGGAGATATATAGGCCTGCCCGTATCCGCTTCCTGATATCTTTGGCAGTTTTTCAAGTGCGTCGTCCGCGCTTTTACTCAGGGCCGACTGATTTATCCCGACTTTACCCATAAGAGGAGGTATTGCCCCATCCTTCTGGCTGAGTATGGCGCTTAACATGTGTTCCGGCTCTATCTGCTGGTGCCCCGATCTTTCAGCGACCTGCTGCGATTCTTTTAACGCTTCCTGGGCTTTTAATGTAAGTTTATCCAAACGCATAATGGTTTCCTCCCGCGTGGGTAGTCATTTTACTCGAAAATTGACTGAATCAATCAGTCACAGAAAAATTAAGATCCGTATTACTCAATGTCAAGATGTTAAGAACGATGTGAAAAGAGTTAAAATTTTTAAACCCTTTTTTAAGGCACTGATTTTGCATGACGATAGGGAATATGGACAAGGAGGCTGTCATGTTACAATTTGCTAAAAAAATATTGCCATTTTTGTTGTTGATTCTGTTCATGTTTGTTCCCTTAAATGGTTTTTGTCAGCAATCACCTATCATTAAAAAAGGAATAGAAGAATATAAAGACGAAAGCTATGAAGAAGCCATCGTTACCCTGACAAAAGCCAGAGATGAAGATCCGGAATCATCCGTTGCCGCGTTCTTTCTTGGAATGGCCTATAAACAGACAATAGATTATGAGAAATCCCTTGAAAACCTTCTTGATGCTGTCTCTCTTACTCCCAGGATAAAAGAGGCCCTGGTAGAGGTTGTTGATGTTTCAATGCAGCTGGGGAAACTTGATGTGGCAAAAAAATGGATAAGTGTTGCCGAAAAAGAGGATATCTTTCCAGCAAAGATCGCCTTTCTTAAGGGACTCATTTATAAAGAAGAAGGAAAAAACAGAGAAGCAGCAGAATCCTTTGTAAAGGCCAAATCAATCGATCCCAAAATATCCCAGGCCGCTGATATCCAGATTGCCCTGAGCCATATGAGAGACCGTCGGCTAAATGACGCTAAGAAGAGTTTTGAGGCGGCAATTGTGAATGATCCCCAATCGGACCTTGCGGGATTTGCCAGGCAGTACCTGGATGCCGTGGAACAGAGAATGAAACGTGAAAAATCCTTCCGGTTTACCATAGGAACATATGGTCAGTATGATGATAATATGGTCCTGAAGCCGAATGACCAGGCATTTGCAGCTGGCATCACCAATGAGAGCAGTGCAGTTTTAAATACTTCGTTCCGCGTAAATTACGCGCCCATTCTTAAAGGCCCCTGGCTTTTCAGCGCCCAGTATGCCCTGGGTTCCAGTGTTCACGATAAAAACAGATTTACCCATGATTCACTGTCCAACAGCATATCCATTACTCCGGGATATAATTTTGGCGAGTATGCATTTTACCTCTCTGCAAGCTATAACCACGCGCTGGTAAGAGGTCCCGGTTATAAGGGGTATTCCGGCTCTTTCGTCACCGGCCCTCTTTTCAGGATGACAATAAAGGGAAATCAGCTACTTGAAATTTTTTCGGGATATACAAATACTAAATACTTCCAGGATCCTCTGGCTCCGGAAGAAGACCGGGATGCAAGCGGATACAGGAGCTACATAAGCTGGGTATGGCTCTTCAAAAAGGAATATTTTCTTAATTTAAAGGTCCAGTCCGACTACCAGGATACTGAGGGACAAAACTGGGATAACAGCAATTTGGGATTTTCAATCAACTACGCCATGCCCGTATATGAAAATATAAAACTGCAATTAAGCGGCCAGTACAATGACCAGAAATTTATCCATCGGCATACTTTTTTTGATGTGAAAAGAGAAGACAGCATGATCGCTTTTTCAGGAGGATTTGCATGGAACTGGGATAAAGACGTCACGATCATTACACAATACACGCGAATCAGGACCGATTCAAATATCGGTATCTATGATTACACAAGAAACATGTATACGCTCGGCATAGAATATAGATTCTGATATCTTTGTATTAGCTTCCCGGGTATCAATACACATTCATTTAATTTATTTGCAACAAGACAGATTTTACAACCTTTATAAAAACTAAAAAAGCTGCTAGGATAATGTCTCTCTTGAAATTTTTACTCCTCTGAATTAGTAAGCTATCAATATCTCATTGAAAGGAAGATTGCCATGAAACGACTCCCATTTTTGTTTGCATGTATAGTTGCATTTATTGCAGCAAATGTTTTATCTGCCTCTGCTGCAGATGTAAAAATCGGTGTAATGGATACACAAAAAATTATTATGAAGTCCGATAAAATTACAAAATATCGGGCGGAATATGCCAAGGAAATTGAAGAAAAAAGGCAGGAATACCTAAAAAAACGGAATGATGCACAAGAGCTTGAAAAAGAAATAAAAGAACAGGCTTCCAGCATGACAAATGATGTCTATAGAGAAAAAGCAGACAGGCTTCGAAGGGAAGCAAGAGACCTGAAGCGTATGGAGCAAGAGATTGAAGCAGAAATGAAGGCCAAGGAAGCGGAAATGACCCGTAAGTTTTTGCTGCAGATAAAGGATGTGGCGATTGAGTACCTTGAAAAAGAAAAATTAACTATAATACTGGAAACAGGTTCTGTTGTGGCATCAGATGATGCCGTTGATATAACAGATCAGATACTGAAGCAGTTTGATTCAAAGCCATAAGGTTATAACTATCTGATACTTATGGTCTTTTATCCGGGCCTTTTACTTTTTTAAGTTACGGGCCCGTATAAAATTTTAAATTTATACCTGCCTTTGCAAATATTTTTACTTTTATTATACTTATCCCTGAACGCAGCTTAACTTGACAGAGATATGATTTGAAAACAAAGAGAGCTGATTTATATGAAAAGTATAAAAAAGAGCTTACCAGCGGGAAAAAGGATGACCGCCTTGATCCCTCTTTGTCCATAGCGTCCGGATATTTATATTTTTCAAGGCTTATGAAGTCCCGGAAGGGTGATATAAGCCTTGCCCTTGCCTCCTATAATGCTGAGCCCCGCAGGGTCAGGGAAACAGAGGTATTCCCCCTTTGATGAAATAGGTGCCTTCAGAAACAGTGTTCTTCGATATTATTATGAGTATCTGAACAGGATCAAAAAATGATCTCTGTCCAAATATCCTAATCTTTCCATCATGATATAACTAACCTTAAAAATTTTTAAGTATTTACGCTGATTTGCCGATTTCTGATAGAGAGGGGGGCGGACAAAAGCGTCTTATAGTCCTAAAGGATAATCATTATAGTTATTGGTTACTCCAGGCAAAGATCAATTTGCGTGTATTATAGCCGAGGGAAAAAATGCGAAAAATAATTACCGGAATTTTAATCATAATGCTTTCCACTGTGACTTCACAGGCAGTTTATGCAAAGGCAGTTGGAAAATTTGTCAAAGTTGAAGGCCGCGTTGATATCACCAGACCGGGAAAACCGGCTGAACTGGTAAATGTGGGGACAGAGATCTTTGAAAAGGACATAATAAGGTCAAAAAGCAATTCAAAGGCCGAGATCCTTTTCAGTGACGGAAATGTGCTGAGACTGGCCCAGAAAACCAGGATTGAGGTATCGGAGTACATAAGTGACACCAATAGGAGAAGCACGATTTTGAACCTGTTCAGAGGAAAAATACAGAACAAGGTAAAAAAGCTGTTTGGAAGCCTGTTTGGCGATGATAAAAACCGGTATGAGGTTCATACACCCACATCTGTCTGCGGTGTCAGGGGAACCGATTTTTTTATGTACTATCAAAAGGGTGTAAGCGGCGCTGCTTTTAAGGAAGGGTTTGGTTATGCCTATAACAGAAGCGACCCTGACAGGGTAGTTGAGGTACTGGCAGGGCAGGCAATGGTAATCGCGGACGCCGGTGCACCGCCTGTAATCAGGACAGTTTCCCAGGAAGAAATAATACAGCTTGAGGAAGAGACAACCCCTTCTAACGGAGACGCAGAAAGTGCTGATGAAGAAGACGATTCAGCGGGAATGGATAACAGCGGAGGAGAAGGAGTTACAGAAGAAGCGGAAAGTGAATTTACAGATGATGCCTCTGATTCAGCAGATGACAGTGGATTTGAACCGGATGAAAATATAATGGATCCTTTGCTGGAAGGCGATCAACCGGAAGATAACCTATATGTAGATAATAATCCAAGTGATCCAATAGATACAATTCTTGATATTCAAAAAGATTCTCCGGATATCCCCCCGGATCCACCCATCGAACCACCTGCAGAATCCGAACCAATAATGACTGTGTCAGGCAAGTTAATGGGTATTGTGTCAGGGACAAATGTTGAGGCAGAGTACATACTTCCCCGATCTACAGACCCCCACAGGCTGGGTTTTGTCGGCAGGACAGAGGCGGCGATGTATCAGTACGATTACTTTGAAAGTGATGACGGTACATTATTAAGGGGATCAAAAGAAATAGAAACTTCAGATCCTGATGCATGGACCTGGTATAATTACCTTCCTGATGGTATTCTGATGATAGAAACAGGCAGCGAAAATGTTATACCGCAAATAACAGAGGGTACCTGGACCCTGTCGGACCTTCAATCTATTTCTACCCCGCCTGCCGGTTATTACCTACGATACCAGAGTGAATTTGCCGTATCTATACCCGCTGGTATTGGAAGTTTTA
>JASFHE010000162.1:0-10999 GCA_050123415.1 Desulfobacteraceae bacterium
TTCTCCAAAAGACTGGAAAAATTTGGCAAAATGCTCAAAATCATCAAAAATCTTATGATCGTTAATTCAGCAAAAGTTATGATAGTTTTTTGGTAAATCACAGACAGGCTTATGGATACATATAAAGATGATAAAAAGGACAATACTCTTGATGATGTTGACTGGCCTTTTTGATCATACCGGGAAAGATTTATTATAGGTGGCGCAGGAGTAGACCTGCTTGCCGCGCCATAGCCCTCGATGTTATAAAAGAGGCGACGGCGGGTGGGCGACTCCTACAACCAATTTGTCGTCATAACTTTTGTTGAATTGTTGTCATAATTTTACCTGATTTGTTTAATGGTTCCAGTCTTTTTTCTAAAAATTATTTCGGTAAAATCATACTGAACTGTTGACACTAATTCGGTAGCGCCGGAGGCGTATTAATTCTTCTCCAAAAGACCGGAAGAATTCGGTAAAACACCCAAAATTGCCTCAAATCTTATGATCGTTAATTCGGCAAAGGTTATGATAGTATTTTCGAAAATCACAAATAGACGATATTACAGTGCAACTGGAGCTGCTTGTCCTCAAAGCGTTTTCATCGGTCCTGGACAGGCTTATGGATATATATAAAGATGATAAAAAGAACAATACTCTTGATGATGTTGACTGGCCTTTTTGATCATATTGTAGAATTAGCGTCATAATGTTTTCCAAATTAACATCATAATATAGCAGCACTTTTTCTAATATTATCAGGCGGTACTCCGGTTAATCATTCCGGTAATACCGCCTGTTCTTATGATAGTAATTCGGGAGAAAAATTAAAAATACAACTTATGCCAATTCTTCTCCAAATGACCACTTTAATTTGGCAAAACTCCAAAAATTACCCCAAATCTTATGACCGCTAATTTGGGAATGAGTATGACAGTTTTTTGGTAAATCACAGGTGACCCCTCTGTTTCCCATCAATTGTTCATCCCAAAAAAGATTAATTGGATAAACTTGTTGTACAATTTTTTGGAGGTTTTTTTTATCTTTTTCAGTCAGTTCGTGACTCGCCTCATCGAATTCAATTGCTATATCAACTAAAAACAATGCTTTAGCACTGACCAAATCTATTGACATGACATATTCTATCATTTGCGATAATAGCGCAGTAACCTTTTCTTCTTGGCTAGCCTCTGTGTACTTTTCCCTGATAAGGGTAAGTGCCAACATCTTCTCATGTGGATTCTGGATTGCTTTTATAATTTCATGTGCTCGAGATAATATTCTATTCTTATTTTCAGCCTGATCCAATAATTTAATACTGTCTACAATTTGGGTTAATGTTTTTACTTTGGTAAATTGATCATTGATACACTTTACTTTTTCAACGGCTTCAGATATATATCCTGCTGTAGCAAGATTAATTGCGATTTCCTGCAAAATTCCATCTTCACTAGAATCTATAAGATCTTCATTTGAGACTTCAAATGCTTGAGCTAATATTTCATGCGCTTTCTCATACTGCCTGTCTTCTACATATATAGAAGCAATATTAACCAATAGATTTGCTTTTTTTTCTGAATCTTTTATCATCATCACTATTTTTATCGCTTGGTTATATTGGGCAATATTTGCATATTTTAGCGCGATATAACCCAACGCTCGCGAATCATTAGTCTCTTCTGCTACATTTAATGCTTGGGTTAATTTGTTAATATCAGCAAGTTTTATTGCTATATTTGCTATATCCAAAGGTTCTTTTGTTATTTCAAGCGCTTGCACTAATAGTTGTAATGCTTTATCATTCTGCCCATCTTTTAAATATTTACTCGCAATATAGATTATACATCTTGCTTTATATTCTGTTGTTTTAATTGTATTAATTAATTTGAGAGCCCTTTGGAATTGTGCTTCATCAGCAATTTTTTCTACTATCATGGCCAATGTATGATCCTTAGTGCTCTCAGAATTTTTGATTCCATTAACAACCTCTAATGCTTGAGAAAATTGTTTTATCTTTACATACTGTAAAGAAATAAACGACAATACATCTTTTGCATTATACTTACTCTTATCATTATACTTTAATGTCCTCGCTTCTTTAAAAACTTTTGCTAGTATTTTAATAGCGACTTTATCCTGTCCTATCTCAGCATATTTTGAGGCAATGTATGCTGATGAAAAAAGTCTATAAAATATATTCTCATTTGTTTTTGCCATCTCAAACGCTTGGTCTAGTATCTCACGAGCCTCTTCAATTCCTCCAGGCTTCTCTCCTAATACAATAGCAATATCTGCCAGAGCATTGGATTTATTATATGTATCATCCATTACTTTTACCGCTTGTATTGCCTGAGTATAGAGCTCTAATTCTGTGGCCACAGCTGCTACATAACGCAATGTACGATCTTTTGGTATCTTTTTATCTATTTTTTTAATGATTTGTACGGCTTCAATAATACGCTTTGCATCGGCAAGTGATTCCACCATATATAGCATCGTTCGAGCCTTGTTATCGTCATTCTCAATTGAATTAACAACAATCATAGCGCAGGAAAAAACATCTCGTTCAGCTTCAGCAAGCGGTTTTAAATAATTTTCCAATTTTTGAAATCCATCTAAGGTAAAACCTGAAATTTTTACCTCACCTGATAGTATTTTGTTAGCCATCTCGGGAGAATCTGATTCTGATAGAAGTAGCTTTATGTCTTGCTTTGCTTTTTTATAATATTTATAAGCTTCAAAATAGCTATCAGTTTCTGTAATTGCTTTATTCATGTTTTTTAAAACACTTGAATAAAGTAATTCATTTTTTTTATATAACAATATAGAACACCCTGCAGATAGGACAAGGCAAGCTAGTAAGAAAATCATTATGACATTTCTTATTTTTCTTACCCAATTCATAATATATTCTCCATTGAATTTTTTATTGGATAAATTAATTACCCCGCGCCAAGCTGCGGGTACTAACCTATGAAATAGCAATAAATCTGATTTTAATCAAAATCTTTACAATTATTCTTATTTGTTTTTTTTCAAAGCGTCTTCAACGATCTGTTTAATTTTACCGCTGGAATCATAAATCTCTTCTTGATAGACTCTTGAAGTATTCGTATCAATTCGACCTCGTTTTAAAGCATCCATATGTTCTATTTTCATCTCTCCACCCCACTCAGTTGGATGCATGATACTTGTTTTATCATTTGTATCATGGTATGGATCCGCCGCACCCGGATGGAGTTCACCACACATATTGTGTAATAATTCATGTGCAATCGTTTCCGCCACATTCACACCATCCTTCCATATCGTTAATTCTGTACCAGGAGAATGTTTGACTTCACCCTGACCCTCACCGCCTTTTAAGGTCGTCGGAAGATTAGATATCTCCATATGATGATAAGTTTTGTCTCTTTTTTCTCCCATTTTCCTTACCTTAGCTTCTGCTGCTACATTAAAGTTCCATTCAGAAGCGTTTTGTTGGCGAGTAAATGTACCTCTTATGTGCTTTTTTACAGCGTCCTCTATTATTGGGATATAATTATCTAATTTTTTTTTAGTTTCAGGATCATATGAATATATTTCTAATGTAATTTCAATATATATCCAGCAATACTTTTTACCATTTATAGTTACTACATAAGTGGTTATTGTTACAAAATGTCCTGAAGGATCAGCGTAGATTAAAGGATTATTTAAACAATAGCTGTAACGATTTAGTGATTGAGGGGCATACCAGTTTGGAACAACTGTGTCAGCACTTGCAAACCTTCCAATTGAAGGATCATAAAGCCTTGCATTATAATTATAAAGCCCGGTTGAAGTATCATCTTCCTGGTCTGTATATTTATAATCAGAAATGTCCTGCCCTGAATGCTTTCTCACAGAGCCAAATGGGAAGTACTCGGATGTCTCATCAGTTGTTCCTGAATCATCTGTTATGACAGTAGAACTATTCAAGTGGTCCTTATGAAAAATATGGATGTTTGCACCTTCTATCTTGGCAACTCTAAGGTTGCCGGCAAAGATATATTTTATAGGATTTCCATCTTTTATCTCATAAGTACTATCCATATAATACGTACTTACACCATCTTCTGTTTTTTTTGCCCTTTTACCATTTCCATCATAAGTGATGTATGTTGTGCCTTTTTCAGATTGGGTTATTTTAGTTGGCATATTTTCAGCATCCCATTCGATTGTCCTCTGGGCGACATTACTTGGATCCGAAAAATCTGGACCTGTCAACATATTTCCGTTGGCATCGTATGTAAAATTATAAAGAATACCGTTATAATTTATGGAACTTACAGCATTTATATGATCAGGATAATCATAGTTATAAATCAATATTTCAGTACTGGTTGGTGGAGAAGAGTCACCTCCTGTCTCTGTCATAAGCCTGTGAAGATTGTCGTATGTATATGTGTACGTACTTTCATTTTGATAATCAGTTATTTCCTCGATATCTCCAGCCGGGGTGTATGTATAACTTTTATCCTGTATAGGCTCAGTTCCGAAAGTAGTTACTGTAGCGCCTGAGTATGTTTTTATATCCATCAATCTCATGGAAAGGTTATCATAGGCATATTGAGTTTCAGTATGGTTGTAATCATGATAAATCCTGCCTATTTTACCATTGGGCTGATATTGAGTGCATTTCGCATATTCCACTTCATTCCCACTAGATTCTTTTCCTATTACAGTATTTAGAAGATCGGTTTTGGGATAATAAGTATTAACCACTTCAAACATATCATCAAGGTAAATTAATTTCTTGACCTTACCTGACTTGTAATATTCTGTTTCAACAGTTCGCTCCTGGTCTCCATCGATTGCTTTTGTAACACTGCGGATTCTACCCATCTCATCATACTTATCGAATTTTGTTGTTACTTTTGTATTTGTAACAGCGTAAAGTTTACCAATACAGTTTATACATTGTGCGGATGGATCATCGTCATCATATGTATAGGTAACAGGTGGATTGTCTGCTGATACAGGTGTATAGGTTTTTGTTATTACCCTATTAGCATTATCATAAGTTAACATAGTTACTTGGCCTTTTGAATCAGTTTGAGTCTCAAGGTTACCGTGTTCATCATAGGTATAGAACCAATAACCCATATCGGGGTCATCCATGTTTTCCTTAAGACCCCGCAAGTCATAGTTAAATATAGTTTCATAAAGAAGAGCATTTATGACCTTTGTCATATCATTTGATGCATTATACTCATATCTGGTCGATTGAGGCCCCGCATCTGCATGCTCAATAACCTCAATTATCCTTCCTAGATGATCACGCTTTTCAGTTTTTTGTCTATTATCAGCATCTGTAACAATAGTAGTAAACGGATTTGGATAATTATACACTATCGAAACTGTACCATACTCACCATCTGGAGTTGCTGTTGATACGATTCTACCAAGTTTATCATATTCCATGTCTTGATAATTAACACTCTCAATACTAGTCCCTTCAAAGTATGGGCCATATACTATATCTTTCCTGCCCATGTTGTCATATATTACATCTGTAATTACAGGGGTTATACTATTATTATTTATACCATAAGTGACAGTCTTGATTGTACGATCAATCCCATCAAAATATTCTATTTTTTCAACATAGTCTCCAGTTTCTATGCTACCAGTTTCAAGAATTTTTGTATGTGTATAGCGAGGGAAACTTGTATCATCATACTCAACATACGAATACCCTCCATCAGGAAAAGATATGTTATCGATTCTACCAAAAGCGTCATATTCATAGTCAGTCCAGTTTTCATTCTCATCTCTTACCTGATCCTCTCTTCCAAATCTGTAATCCCATGTTTTCAATATTTCATGATTCTCAGCATTGATAATTGAAGAGGGATAAGTCTCTGTCGCTAGGTCATAATCTATAATTGTTTCATTCTCTCTGGCATCTATAACGCTTGTAACATTACCATAATCATCATTAATATATGTGATAGAATTATAAGGTAATAGCTCAGTCCTCCAAAATATTTTTGATATCACGTTCCCTTTACTATCATAATCATAAGTCATCTTTCGTGTGATGCCTGTCGCAGCACCAGTAACGGTTTCTAAATCAACTCGCCATATATCCGTTCCATATTCGCCATAATGTTTATACTGAGTAATCTGTTCTATAGCATTGCCATCAGCATCTATTCCTGATTTAGCAATAGTTTCTGGAAATCCATTGTTATTATAATATGTGTAATTCTCCTGGGTAAAATAGCTGGCATTTCCTTCATAAGTAGTCTTTTTCTGGATGAGTTTTATAAATGCCCAAACATTCGGATCTGTGGGATATGTGTCCCATATGTAATCTATTTCGGAAAGGAGTGAACCATAAGTTCTATATCCATATTCATCCTCATCCATATATTCATAGAATTTTGTTTTAAAAGGTCTGTTTTTCTTGTAGTGATCCTGATGGTATTGTGTTGTTTCAAAAGTATCATCAGGATTAGTTTTTTCAATATCCTTAAATCCTAAAAAATCCTTGTTTTCACGGTCATAGTCAGCACCGTAGTAGTTATATGATGTTGTATATGAAATTTCTGTTCCATCAGCTTTAAGCGTTCCATCTTTGACTGAGAGGGATGATACCATTTGCATGATAAACGGCATTACATCATCTTGATCTTTATCGTATTGTGTAGAAGGTAAATACTCGAATGTTGTTGTACCACCTTTACCATTTTGAACCACTGTCAATTGATCCGGTAATGTATCAACAATATCGGTTGCGTCATCATTGAAAAAATCATTGCTATGAGAGCCAATGTGCCAATAAGCATCACTGCCATCATGCCATAGCAAATCCGATTTTCCATCACCGTTAAAATCGCCAGCGATTTCACGAAAAAATCCTGGTGAAATTGGATATCCAGTGTCCCTATTATAGACTACATTCCAGGGTGCAGTGGTATTAGATGGTTCTTCAAAAGTACCGTCCCCTTTTGAAATATAATAGTTTAAATATGCATGACCGGTTGTGCGGAAACCAAGCACAGCCATAATGTCCGTTAAGCCGTCACCGTTGAAATCGCCTGTATGTATGGGAATATGCCTTCCAGCGTCTTCATTTGTCGTATGGTCAAAAATATCATTACACAATACCTGATCAAAAGTGCCATCTCCTTTTGAAAAATAAACAATATACTCGTAAACATCAGGATAATTTTCGTCTAAAGGCACTTCTGCTAAAATATCCATTAAACCGTCTCCATTGAAGTCGCCCATAACGTTCTTATAATTACCTGTATTAATAGTAGCTGCCGATGTCCCGCTTGCATTTGTAAAAGATCCTGTTCCGTCTGATATAAAGGCATAATAACCACTGGCCTCATTATCGGCTGCTCCACTGTATTCAATCTGCCTAATAGCTAAATCACTTTTTCCATCGCCATTAAAATCAAAAGGAGTAATACCCACATAATTAAATGATGGGCCAAAACTTAAAAGGCCACAATTTGTAAAACTGCCGTTTCCATTTGACCTAAACAGGCGATACTCAGGGCTATAACCATCCCTGGGAAAACCTTGTGCATCCAGAAAAAGATCAACACTTATGAAATCGGTTTTCCCATCACCATTGAAGTCAAGAGGAATAACGCTTGTATGATGATCTTCCAGTTCTATTTGATTGCTATTATTTGAAAAGGTGCCATCACCGTTTGAAAAATAAACTTTCCATACTGCCGGTACGGGAGATGTGCGATAAAACAAATCAGTTTTTCCATTGCCATTAAAATCACCCAAAGTCAATGTCGGATGAGGAATTACTTCTGTCATTATATTATGAGATGAAAAAGTTCCGTCACCATTAGAAATACTGGCAGATAATGTACCAATGCAAGCTTTCAATTCAATGGAGCATGAGGCATTTGAATAACCCAATATATCGGTCAAGCCATCACCGTTAAAATCAGCTGTATATAGATTTACCATATCCTCCATTGACCCATCTTCTGAAAATGTAAATGCTGAGACCGGATTATTATAATAGTCAAAGACTAATTCTGGCAGCGCATCCCCTGATGAAACAGCGCCTGTTGATTGGTCAACTGAAGCGTTTGAACCATATTGCTGAACAGTGCTTAATAGAGTTTTTCCTGAATCAGTACTTTCCTCATACGTAAATGTGTATGCCCTTACTAGAGTGTTTTCATATAGAATTTCAATGGTTTTCAACCTTTTTGACGTAATAACCTCATATCCCGGATTATAATACGGGATTAGCTTCTCTTCTTTATCCTCAAGATAATATTTTACGGAGTATGGAAAAGACTCACTAAAATTGTTATTTGCTGTATATCTGATCTTTTTAAGGTATATTTCATTATCACCGTATGAATTGTTTGAGATATTGGAGTAATCAATTTTCATATAATTGCCATTTGTATCTAAAACTTTATCGAGGCACCATTTGTATACTCTGTTGCTGTTACTGGGGTCATATTGTCTTGAGTGAGAAGCCTGACCAAAATAATATTTGGTTCCGTCTGTTGATGTAACAACCCAACCGGATGTTGCTCCAAGATAATGAAATTTATAAAATGAGCTTTCTATTTCAAGGCCATAATAGTCTGTTCCCCAGTCGGTTCTTTGTATCAATTCACCTGATGAGCCTTCCATGGAAACAATAAAAGCGTTGTCACCATCATTTGAATAGTTAAGGCCGAATCTGGTATTTCTCTGGATAAAGCCAATATCAAGGTTCCACCCTACACCTGCGACTCCGCTCTTATTATTTAAACTGCTGTAATTAAGGTGCAGATTTGGCTGGACTCCATTTCGACCGGGGGGAACAACTATAGGCACACTAGTGGAGGCTTCTCCCATCTGGGCGCCAGAACTGGGGATAGACATAGTAATATGCTCTGAATGAATATCTTCATCATCCTCCGCGTAGCAGTTAAATACAAAGATTACAAAAGCTAATGAAATAAGTGATAGTATTATTTTTTTATTAAAACGACCTGTATTCACTCCTGAAGTGAAAATAGTACCGACAATCATGTTCTTGACGTTATAACCTGTATATTTTTTTATATTAGGAACTCGCATTTGTTATTCCTCCAATGTAGCTTGGTATATTTCAAGTATTTTTTATGATTCGTTTTCACATACATTGAGTATATTGTCTATTTATACTCATAGTTTTATCATTTTGACCTTATTATGGATCTTATACGTCCCAGTTCATCGTACGTATATTCCGCTCCCTTTGGCGGCAATACCACATTTACTGTTGCGGTTTTGGTTATCGAGCCACCCGGACCGGTAACAGTCATTGTATAGATCGTGTCATCTAAAAGAGATACGCTCTTTGTCCCACTCAGGGCAGTGCTGCCTATTGGCGGGCTGAAATATACCGACGTGGCGTTGGTAGTGCTCCAAGTCAATGTGCTTGACGCTCCAACGGTAATTGTTGTGGGGCTTGCTGAAAAACTGGCTGTCGGTACAATATTTACTGTTGCAGTTTTGGTAATTGCCCCTCCAGGCCCAGTCGCAGTCAATGTGTATGTCGTGTTCATTGTCGGAGATACACTCTGTGATCCACTCAGGGCAGTGCTGCCTATTGGCGGGCTGAAACTTACCGACGTGGCGTTGGTAGTACTCCAGGTCAATGTGCTTGATCCCCCATAACTAATAATCGTGGAGCTTGCTGAAAAGCTGGCTGTCGGTACAATATTAACTGTTACATACCGGTATATAGTTCCCCCCGGTCCACTTACCGTGAGGGTATAGGTTGTATTCGTTGATGGAGATACGCTGACTTCACCGTTCAGGGCAGCGCTGCCGATCGATGGGCTGAAACTTACCGATGTGGCGTTTGTGGTGCTCCAGCTCAGGGTACTTGACCCTCCGGGATTAATTATCGTCGGACTTGCTGAAAAACTGGCGGTTGGAGGGGCTATACTCACTGTTACATTTTTTATGGTAGTTCCCCCTATTCCGGTCGCAGTAAGTTTGTAAGTTGTATTTGTTGTCGGCGATACACTCTTTGTGCCGCTCAAGGCTGTGCTGCCTATTGATGGGATGAAACTTACTGAAGTCGCATCACTTGCATTCCATATAAGAGTGCTTGATGCCCCAAGATTTATTGTTGCAGGACTGGCTGAAAAAGTTACCGCAGGAGGATCAGGAGTATACAATTCCAATTCGTTAATAGAAACAATATATTTACAGACAAAATATATCAGACCCGGAATAACAGGATATGGAACAGCAGCCTCAACATAGCCAGCACCATAACCTAATACCCTGTAATACGTATAAGCCGTCGTATTATTAATATCTATCATCTGCCCAGATTGAGAATAACTTCCTTCATCCAATGTCGTCCACGTAGAGCCATTACTACTCCCCTGGAATGACCATGTTGTAAATGCACCTGCTTTTACACAATATCTGGTCACTACTTTGGATGTGGTTAACTGATATTGTAACCATTCTGTATCATATAATTCCGCTGGAAGAGAAGGAGGAGATGTTCCGACACCGCCATATCCCTCAGGAGTTGAAATCCAAAATGTACTTTCATCAGAATCAAAGCCTTTTGATGGATTATGAGCGGCATCTTGATAAGAACTTGCACTTGCCGTGCCACCGGTTAACTTTGTGTAGGTTCGAGCATGTATTGATTGACTTAATCCTAAAATGAATAGAAATGGGATCATGAACATGAAAATTCGTGAAAATAAAATACTTTTCCTCATCATTTACCTCCGCTTTAGACATATAGTCCCAAATAAAAAGGAGCATGGGATACAGCCATACATAAGATTAAAAGATTGTCTACCCTGTAATTTTGCTGAGAGGATAGCTGAAAAATAGCAACAAAAATAAAGTCACTACTAGCAATGTTAATTTATAGTGTCCTTCCGGCAAGCGTGCTTGCCCTAATTTTATGAGAAGAAGTAGCATCGATCGAAAAAAATGGAGGTTGATCGATGTCACACGAAAACATACCGGCTTTACCATCCCCCCTTGAATC
>JASFHE010000163.1:0-10987 GCA_050123415.1 Desulfobacteraceae bacterium
CATTTGCATTATTCGAATATATATCTGGAATAAATAAAAGATCCCACTCGTGCAGGACTTGGAAAACTGGGTCCAATTCATCAGAAAATTGATGATTAGCATCATAGAGTCTTCTGATATTTACTGGCCATACAAAATCAGGTTTTCCTTTGCGAACATAACTGCGGAGTTCGTCAAGCTCTTGTTTATCAACTATTTCATCATTCCATCCACTAACATCCATGAAACGATAGGCTAAAATTTCAAGAGCCAGCTTGCCGATAAAGCGCGAAGTAACATAGCTCTGCTCAGGTTCACCTGCTGATAAAACATATAGGGTTCCTCGGGTTTGTTCACGAAGGGTTTTGATGAAGCGTTTTTCATCCTCTTCATTGACTGCATAGAAACTTAATCTTTCTTTGCCAAACGATAGTTCGACCTGGGACATGCTTTGAAGATGAAACCCTCTCCCAGTTGGGATGCGACTTTTTTTACTTGGGATTTTCATCTCGAACCGCGAATGTCTCCCATAATGTGAATTCATAAACGGAGCTTCAACATTTTGAGAAAAATAGTTATTACAAGCATCGCATACCCAACCTGGAGGTAGGATATGATCATTGTTTCCCAAAGATTCCGGGACAATATGTTCTTGGGAATAACTGTTATCAGAGTTCTGTTTACAAAAGATACATCTCATTTTTTTTAACAATATAATTAAAATAGTTATACACGCTCAGCACGAACGTTACATGGGATAGAATAACCATCGCTTAAGACTACGTTTCACCACCATTACCATTAATAGTTTCTAAAATTTCTTTAAAACTTTCCAGCCCTGCTTCTATATTTTCAATGATTTCACTAGCGAGTATGTCCGGGTCGGGTAGATTGTCTAGATCTGCAAGGCTGGTATCTTTAATCCAGAAAATATCCAGGTTGGTTTTATCCCGGGCAATAATTTCTTCATATGTGAATTTTCGCCATCTTCCATCGGGGTTTTCTTCGGACCAGGTTTCTTTTCTGTCATTGCGGTTGGCGGAGTTGTAGCATTTAATAAAATCCTGCAGGTCTTCCAGTTGCATTGTTGATTTTTTTAAGGTGTGATGAATATTGGTTCTGTAGTCGTATACCCATACTTCTCTGGTCCATGGATTTCTTGAAGCCGGTTTATTAGCAAAAAACAGCACATTTGCCTTAACACCCTGTGCATAAAATATTCCTGTAGGTAGTCGCAGGATGGTGTGCAGGTCTGTGGCCTTCATCAATTCTTTGCGCACAGTTTCTCCCGCACCTCCTTCAAACAGAACATTGTCAGGCATAACCACAGCTGCCTTTCCATCTATCTTGAGCAGGCTTCGAATATGCTGTAAAAAGTTAAGCTGCTTATTGCTGGTGGTTGCCCAGAAGTCCTGGCGGTTATAGCTCAGGTCCTGCTTTTTCTGTTCTCCCGCTTCGTTTGTTATGGTCATGCTGCTTTTCTTACCGAATGGCGGATTGGCCAGCACATAATCCACCCTGATGCCTTCATCGGAGATCAAGGCATCATTTGATGAGATAAAGGTTTCTCCGTCGATCTCGCCTATATTGTGCAGGAACATGTTCATAAGGCAGAGCCTTCGTGTGGATGCTACTATCTCATTTCCTGAAAAGGTGTTGTTTTTTAAGAATGCCTTCTGCTCCCGATTAAGCTCATAATTTGTTGTTATAAAATCATAGGCAGCCAGAAAAAATCCGCCTGTTCCGCATGACGGGTCATGAATAGTCTTTTCGGGTCGGGGCACAACGCACTGCACCATTGCTTTAATAAGGGAGCGCGGGGTAAAATACTGGCCTGCACCGCTTTTTGTATCTGCCGCGTTTCTTTCCAGTAGGCCTTCATATATATCACCCTTAACATCCGCATCCACCATGGTCCACTGCTCCTGACCGATCATATCTATGATCTTCAAGAGCTTTGCCGGGTCCTGGACTTTGTTTTGCGACTTTGTGAATATCTGTCCCAGAATTCCTTTTTCAGTAGCAAGGGAGCGGAGCATCTGGTTGTAATAAGCTTCCAGTTCCGCACCTCGTTTCTTGCTGAGGGTAGGCCAGTCGCAATGCTCGCCGTCCGGTATCTCATGCCCTTCTGTGTCCTTTATTTTAGGGAAGTGTATATCCTTGTCATATGGCGGCCTGCTCATTTCATCAGCCATTTTTAAGAACAGTAGATAGGTTATCTGCTCCAGATAATCGCCATAACTCACGCCGTCATCACGCAGTACATGGGCAAAATTCCAGACTTTTGATATCAGATTTGATTCATTCATACTTTATTCCTGTTTGAAATACTTTTTTCCTATTTAATACGTCCGAGCAGCTTATCAGCAGGTTCCCAGTACGGCTCCCGGCGACACGCTTCAAGTTCCTCTTCACTGAGTAGTTCTCCAGAAAATGCCTTTTTAAGAATGCTCTGGCGTAGTGCTTCCGTCTTTTCAAGACCTTGGTCTATGTCCTCGGCTAGTTTGTCGCAGGCTGAAAGACGGGATTCAATGGCTTCTACTACGGCATTTTGTTCTTCAATTGTGGCAAGTGGAATTTCTAGATTGTTCAAAAATTCAACATTTATATTCTTTTGTGCTGTAGCCGAAGCTTTACTGTCAATTTCTACTTTTAACTTTTGTATTAAATAGTTTAGATATTGTAATGATAAAACATTATCTTCTGATTTAATACCGACAACGCTATCCGGAAAACATGCATCGAGTCCTAAAAATGCTGTGTCGGCAATATTCGCAGCGATAGTTAAACATAAAGTACCTTTAGGCCATAGCTGACTTTGGGCTAATCCGATTTCATTATATGTCTGGGTGTATTTAAAAATATTACCACCACAAGCTGCCTTTACATCACCTGTTTGTATAAAAGGATATTTTCCTCCAAATAATTTTGGATCATTCCGTGGTCTGTGTTTAGATTTTCCTCTTTTAATCTCCGCTATTTCTCCAAGTTTAATCAACTTCCAGGTTTGAAAGGAATATCCTTTTTCTTCTCGCCAGTCCTTGGTCAATTCCCCCTCAAAAGCCTTTTTCAACACAGATTGACGATAAATATTAAGTTTGTCTTTGGCAGTTTTTAGGTTGGCAATACCGTTGTCCAGATCACTAAGGAGCTTTTCTATTTTTTCGACGATGGCACGCTGTTCGGGGAGCGGGGCGAATGGGATTACATAATTTTCAAAGAAATTTTTTGGAACTCTACGTAAGCCAACAGCACCAGTCATAGCGTGTTGCGCATTTTTTCTGAAACTTGACTGGACAAGAAAGAAGAATAAATACTTTTCATTCAAACCATTGAAACACCGTAGAACATGAAATTCCGAAGAGCCATATCCAATACCATTTTTTAAATTTCTAGCTACCGCGACCTTTCCATTTTCCATACAGGGGGTAACTTTGGCAAAGAGGACATCCTTTTCTTCAAAATATGTGTAGCTCTTTTTCTGTACTTCATGAAATTTTCTAGTTTCTGTTAAATGTATTTTATCAACTACTTCATCAACTAATTTCATGGGCACAAACTGAACTACCAGATTAGGATCTATTTTGGTTTTATCTTTGATTTTAGGGTTAATAGTGGTTATATTCCCCAATTCTATATCAATCCAATCTGCTCTCATAACCTGAAAAATTCGTCCTTTTCCCAATTTTGAGGATTGCTGATGGTGTATTGGGCAATCTGTTGATGTGATGCCTCATCACGTATGATGTGATCATGAAAACGGGGTTGCCAGGCAAAATCAGGATTGATTTTTCTGGCCTGTGTGGTTAGCGACGATTTAAAACCCCGTAGGATGGATGCCAGGTTTTTTAATTGTGGTCCGAATTGATTTTGGGGTTTGTAAATATTGTTTTGATCGACCGTAGAGACGCAATGCATTGCGTCTCTACAATGCGGTGTATTGGTATTATCCATTACATTCTTTGTATTATATTTATTTTTTCCGATAATAATAATGGCATGGAAATGATTGGGCATAACCACGAATGCGCCCAATTCTAAATTCATGTCAAACCGGATTTCCGGTGTTTTAATCCATTCGGATTCAACGATTTTTCCGATTTCGGATAATTGCATCATTTTGGTTTGTTGTTTTCGGAATGTATGCGATTGCGGTTGATTTTGTAGAGACGCAATGCATTGCGTCTCTACGATGCATCGCGTCGCAACGGTGGATTGCGTTTCCACATCGTTGGTGATATCAATATTCCCGAAAAAACATTCACGATTTTTTGTGCAAATGGTTATGAAATAGGCGGCATTCCAACCATAATCCCAATTCTGCAACCTGGCAGGTGGTATGCGGTATTTGTTCATGTATTTTTCCATCACGCCGCTAAAGCCTCATTCAATTCATCCAGCAAAGCATTGGTTCTGCCACCGAATAACTGCCACATCTTTCCCCTGCCTCCCAGCGCATCAAAGGGTGTATAATCCAGATCATCCAGCTCTACATGAAAGCTGCCTGCAATATGGTCCTTTATCATTCGCAGCCATTCCATCTGTTCTTCAGTAAACTTTTCACCTGCGCCGCTGTGCTTTTTAAATATCCATTCTTTGAAATTTTTGTCCACAACCTGATTGTAAGGGGTAAGCTGACTGTCAATATTGGTTACTTTCCTGATTAATGATACCAGTGTCACGAGTTCGTTTTTTGGACTGTTATCCCTGATCTCCTCCACCTGTGCATAGGCATCCCACACATAGTGGGGTGCCAGGAGCGGTTTATCCAGCTTTAACTTTTCCAGCAGTTCCTTGATCATACTGAAGGTCAGCTCTCTTCTCCTGTAAGGCTGTGAATAAAATATACTCAGAGCAGTGATCTCATCCTTATTTGCTTCAATATAGTCTTTAAAATCCCTAATAATTTCCTTTGCCTTTTCTGTTGAATAGCTATCCCATTCCGCCTTTTTGAGCCTGTCCGGATTCACAGTATCAATAATTTGCTCATGGACCTTTCGCACATTTTCTATGTACTCATTCAATTTACCGGTAAAGGTAGATGCTGCTTTGGTTCGCAGTGCTTCCAGTTCCTTTTTAATTGTCTCATTTATCTCGTAAGGTGACTGACCTGCCTTTTCCTCCTCAACTTTAAGCTCTACATTTTCTACAGTATCCGGGTTGTAGGCATCCAGCAGGTCCTTTGCTGTCTGGTTTATGCTTTTACCGCCCGCAAGTTCCATAAACACGGCATGTTCTTTTTTGGTGAGCTCTTTCTCAAGACGAATAAGCCTGTTGGCTAGGGATGTAAACAGGTCTTCATCCTGTGCACCCATGGCAACTGCTCCAAGCAGGTCTTTTAGTGGTACGGTGGGTTTTCTTTCCAGAGGACGGGAGTCTGTCTTTTTTGATTTTGTTGCACCCACTGCATCCACAATCACAAAATGGGTTTTGGTGTGTCTGGCTGTGCGGGTTACCTGTCTTAAATCATCAAAATTAAGGGTTCTGGTACCACGGCCTTTCATCTGCTCAAAATAGTTGGCACTTTTTACATCACGCATAAAAAGCAGCACTTCCAGAGGTTTTACATCTGTGCCGGTTGCTATCATATCCACTGTCACTGCAATCCTTGGCGCCCATGAGTTTCTGAAGCGGTTTAATACTGATTTAGGGTCTTCATCCGCCTTGTAGGTTATTTTTTTACAGAAGTCATTTCCTTCCCCGAACTCCTCACGAATGATCTGGATAATATCGTCCGCATGACTGTCGGTCTTTGCAAAAACCAGTGTCTTGGGTACTTCAAATTCTCCCTTTTCATCAAAACGGTCAGGGAAGATGACTGGGAGCGCATCTTTATAGGCTTTAATAATATTTCTTATCTGGCTGGGGTTAACAACTTCTTTATCAAGCTGATTTGCTGTGTAGTTAACATCTTCATCCAGTTGCATCCATCGTTTTTTGCGGGTAAGTTTTTCACGTTTATCCACATACTCTTTAGCCTTTATTTTAGCACCCTTCTGAGTGATCTCAGTTTCTATGGTAAACACGTCATAGGGCACATTCACCCCGTCGATTACTGAATCCTCATAGCTGTATTCACTCACCACGTTTTCATTGAAAAACCCGAATGTGCGCTTGTCGGGCGTGGCAGTCAAACCTACAAGAAATGCATCAAAGTATTCCAGCACCTGCTTCCAAAGGTTGTATATGGAGCGGTGGCACTCATCTATAATGATAAAGTCGAACTGTTCCACAGGATACTCAGGTATAAACTCAATCGGGATGGGCTCTTTTTTCTGCCAGCTCCATGCAGATTCATTCGGGTTTTCCTGCTCTGCTGATTCTTCGAGTTCTTCACCTTTTAAAACAGCATAGAGGCGCTGAATGGTGGAGATGCAGACCTGGCTGTCAGAGGCAATATAGTCCGAAGTCAGTCGCTGAACATTATAGAGCTCAGTGAATTTTCTATTATCGTCAGTGGGCTGATATTTTAAAAACTCCTGCTCTGCCTGTTCTCCCAGATTCCTTGTATCCACCAGAAACAGGATACGCTTTGCATTTGCATATTTAAGGAGCCGGTATACAAAGGTGCAGGCAGTAAAGGTTTTACCAGCGCCTGTTGCCATCTGAATAAGTGCCCTTGGCCGGTTGTCTTTGAAAGATACTTCCAGGTTTTTGATGGCCCTTATCTGGGCAGGTCGCAATCCTTCTTCATTAAGTTTGGGCATATTTTTAAGTTTTGCCCTGAGCGTTTCCTTTTGGGAATGCCATTCGGCCAGTGTTTCCGGCTTGTGAAAATGAAATATCGGTCTCGATCTGGGTTTTGGGTCATGCCCATCAGTGAATCTTGTTAATACACCAGTGCTTTCATACACAAAGGGAAGGGGCTCTTTGTTGAGGTTGTACTTGAGTCTAGCTTTTGAATAAAACTCCGCCTGATCTTCATGGACAGTGAGTCGAACTCCTTCTTCCTCACGTTTGGCCTCGATCACGCCGACAGGTTTCCGGTCTACAAACAGTACATAGTCAGCCGGGCCGATATCAGTCTGGTATTCCCTGACTGCCACACCTTTAGCTGCGAAAAGATCAACCTTAGCTTTGGACTGCACAGCCCATCCGGCTGAAGCAAGCATCCTGTCGATTTTATCCCGTGCTATCTGTTCTGGTGTTTGATTTATCATTGACAGCTTTTATAATAATTTATAAGGGCCATGATTGGTGACTATATTGTTAAAAATCCAAATGTTTTGAATAGCTTAAGATTGATTTGTTTTTAACAGAAAATTACTGGTTGGGCAATAGGATTATAAAAACAGGCTGAAGCATTTTAGGCTGAGGGCTATTAGGAAAAACAAGAGAAAAGAGATCAGATGCCGGAAGGCAGTAGTCAGCAGAAAATAGTCTAAATAAAAAAGCCCCGCAGTATTGCTGCGAGGCTTTAATTTTAAACTATGTAGTGAGTAACGCTAAATCTGATTACCAATTCTCCAGCCAGATCCGGTTGCTTCAGGAATGATTGCAGGATCATCACAGTCACCGATTGCATAAAGCTCAGGAACCTTGCCCTTGAGTGATTCATAAAGGTCAGGATTTGATACGAAACCTACAGGAAAAACGCTGTCTGCGGGAAGCATTTTTTCCTCGCCTTCCTTGGTGATTATCTTTAAACCTTCCTTGTTTATCTCTACCAGCTTAACACCTGAGTATATTTTAATGCCTTTTTGCTCGAACCATACGAACAGACGGGTTTTATATTCAGGAGTAAGCAATCTTCCGACATTTTCTTCATCAGGTTCAACAATAGTAACCTGTCGTCCTCTTTTGGCCAGAAATTCACCCAGCTGACACCCGTGAATAGCGCCGCCTATTACGACAACTCTTTTGCCAATGGTTTTAAAGGGGTTCCATCCTGAGGGCATTCTGAATTTGCTGACATTGTGCCAGAATTTAGGACCGAAGAATCTTAAGATAAACTTCAGCAGGTTGTACATTGTAGAAGACTGAACTACATTAGGTCCTTTAAGCCCGGGGATATCGGGGTAAGACGGTACAGCACCTACTGCAACAACCACTGCATCCGGTTTTTCTTTAACTATCATGTCCGCAGTGATCTCTTTGCCCAAATTGACTTTGACATTCAGTTTATTAAGCTGGGTCTTGAAGAATTCAATGATCTGGGGAATGTCTTCGAGAGTGGTGCCCTTTATGGTTGCAGCCAAAGGCATGTTTCCGCCAAGATAATGTGCCGAGTCATATAATGTTACATCATGGCCTCTCATTGCACATACTCTGGCAGTCTGCATTCCGGCAGGGCCTCCGCCGATAACTACTACCTTTTTCTTTTTATCAGCCTTTTCAACTTCATAACTGGTAGTACCAAAGGCAGAGTTTATACGGCATTGTCTGACTTCATTGTATAATTTTGCACAGTTACAGCAATGGGTACATGGCTGGATATCTTCCGGGCGGCCTTCTCTGATCTTGGTCGGGTACATGGGATCTGCAAACAGGCGCCTGTTAAAACCTATAATATCAGCATCACCTCTCTGGAGGACCATTTCCGCATAGTCAGCCGTAAAACCGGAAGGTACCATAATAGTCGGTTTGGTAACCTGTTTTTTGACCCTGGCAGCAGACGGTACATTAATCAGGTCACCGTGTTTGCTCCAGTCCATTTCTTCACATAACTCCTCTTCAGGGATACAAAGTTCCGGGTACCAGAGTAAATTATGAAGATAAGATCCCTGATGATGTCCGTGAAGATGGTTTCTTACATGTAGTGAATCAACTCCTGCCGCTTCATACATTTTAGCAATCTCGATACCTTCTGCAGCCGTTAGGCCGAGCTCACCTGCTCCGAACTCATATGCGTTCATAAGCACCTGAACCGGCCAGTCTTCACCGCAGCGTTTTTTGATCTCTTTTATAACGTTAAGAACGAATCTCATCCTGTTTTCCATTGTCTGGGGACCGTATTCGTCATCGCGCTTGTTCCAGTACCGTGAAATAAAAGAGTGAAAAAGGTGGTCAGCACCTGCATTTATTTCAAGCCCGTCATATCCTGCCTTCTGGACACGTACCGCGCAGCCGGCAAAATGATCGACCCACCATTCTATCTCTTCAACGGTTAATGCATGTGGAGGAGTCTCTTCGTGAACATCATATGGTGATGTAAATTGTACTGCAGAGGCTGCGATTCTTGGGGCTATGAACTGATATACCTCCCCCCAGGGGCCACGATGATAGAACTGGGTAAATATTTTACAGTCATAGCTGTGAACAAGATCGGTTAACTCTTTGATCTGCGGGATATATTTATCATTATCAACCCTGAATCTGCGGTCACCGTCTTCAAGCAGCGGCCATTCCATTGCCGGAGTTTCAGTAATAATAAGACCAACACCACCTTTTGCTACAGCTCCGTAAAATGCCTTGGCTATATCGCCGACACGATTTTCTCCGGAATCAAAAAAATATGTCTGGGCTGCTGTTTTTACAAACCTGTTCTTTAATTGCACGTTACCTATGTGATAAGGTGAAAATAGTTTTTCGTATTTGTTTTCCGCCACTGTTAACCTCCTGAATTATTTTTATCTATATATATAGATCGCTTTCTCAATAAAATCATTAATATAGAGAGGTTATCTTTGGGTGTCAAGATAAAATGACGTTCAACAGGGGGAAATATGATATTTTCACCTAAAACTGTGTTTGTTATGTGCCTAGAATAGACAAAAATATGCAATATTTGTTATTTTATACGAAAAAAGAGCGTATATGCCTTGACATAATGAATATATTTTGCATTTATTGCGGACATGGTCCGGGCTATTTAGGTCATGGATATAACCATAGTTTCTCCGCTTCGGCGTAAAAAAGGACTGGTAGTGAAAAACGATAAGATCGATCAAAAACTAATCGCAGAACTTCAAAAGGATGGTAATGCCAGTTATTCCAACCTTGGGACCCGGCTGGGTATTACACCGAGGACCGTGGCAAAAAGGGTGGAAGGCCTTATTGAATCCAGATTGATCAGCATCAGGGCCCAGCCGAATCCTTACAAGCTTAATCTCTCTGCGAATGTCGTTGTTGCCATCAAAGCGGATCCGACTAAAATCGACCATGTATGCAATCTTCTGAGTGGACATTTCAATGTCAATCTTGTTCAGACGGTTTTTGGTCGCATGGACATCCTCATCATGGCATATTTTTCCAGGTGGGACCTGTTGCATCATTTCATCCGAAATGAACTCTACACCATTGATGGAATCACGCATACTGAATTTTATTTTGTTGAGGAGGTCCATAAACGCTATGACAGGTTCTTTAAAAAAGAGCCCTTTTCCAACGGTGGAGAAAAACTGAGCAGGACCGACTGGGCACTGATTGAAGAGCTTGCAAAAGACGGTCGCACAAACCCTGCGGTTCTTGCCGAGGAACTGGGAATTCATGTTACGACTGTTTACAGGCGTATATCCGCTCTGATAAAAGGAAATATCATAAAAATCAGCGGAATCCCTAATCCTTCCAGGCTGGGTTATTCGGCAAATGCCTTTTTTATATTGGATGTGGATCCGAAGGAAGTGGCAAACACATGCAGCAGTCTCTATTCATACCCTGAGGTATATTTCATCTTGACTCTGAACAACCTGTCGGGAATGATTGTTTGTCTTCATACAAAAAATACCGAAATGCTGTATGAGTTTCAGAAGAAAAAGATCTCTCCTCTCAAGGGGCTTATTAATACCGAGACATTTATCAGGGCCGTGGTGCAGAAGACTTATTACGGGTGGTTGATGGATACGGATGCAAACGATTAATGTAGAAAATATATAAGAAAGGAAACGATATGGAAAAGGTATATTCGAGTTTAACGAATGAGGGCCCGATATCGGTAACCGTAAAGGACGGGAAGGTTACGCGGGTACGACCTCTGATCATGGATGAAAAGGATTTCAGGCCATGGACAATAGAAACAGGCGGAAAGACATACTCACCCCCGTTGAAGGCAAACCTTGCACCCTTTGTT
>JASFHE010000164.1:0-10912 GCA_050123415.1 Desulfobacteraceae bacterium
ATGTTATGGTGATAGGGGATGAGCCAATGGAGGAAACAGCCTGCAGTCTTGAACACTGTCTGAGCCATGAAGCCCTTGACGCAATCTGTACCCTGCTGGGGCATCCCCGTGAATGCCCGCACGGAAGGCACATACCCCAGGGTTCCTGCTGTAAAAGGGCAGAACATAATATACAACCAGTGATAATGCCCCTTAACAAACTTAAATCGGGCCAGTCAGGCAGGATTGTATATGTCTCAACAAAACACCATGCGCGACTTGATAGACTGACAGACCTGGGAATAACCCCCGGCGAGGTAGTAAAGGTTCACCAGACATTTCCCGCCTTTGTGCTCAAGGTTGGAGAAACGGATATTGCAATTGATACTGATGTATTAAATGATGTTTATGTACGAAAGAACAATGGAAGATAATATCTTATGTGTTAATAACCGGATTATAAAGGCTTCCCGGAGCTGATCATTAATATTTAATTTAAAGAGGAGTATATATGGAGAGGATTCCCTTTACAAAAGAAGGTCTTGAGAAGGTTAAGGCAGAACTCGCTCATATTAGAAAGGTAGAGAGACCGGATAATATCAGAGCAATAGAAGAAGCCAGGGCACATGGAGACCTCAGTGAGAATGCGGAATACCATGCTGCAAAGGAAAAACAGTCCTTCCTCGAAGGCAGGATCAATGAGCTGGAGATGGTTATAGGACAGGCAGAGGTAATAGACTTTGAGAACGGCCCCACAGACAGGGTAGTTTTCGGGCGCACAGTTCTTCTCTACAACCTGGATACAGAAGAAGAAGTAAGCTATCAGCTCCTTGGCCCCTATGAATCCGATCCTGACAATGGAAAAATTTCTATCAAGTCCCCTATTGGCATGGCACTCCTTGGAAGTGAGGAGGGTGATGAAGTAAAGGTCAACACCCCGGGCGGAATTCAGGAGTATGAGGTCCTTGAAATTTCCTGATAATTTAAACTAAGACAACCCATCAATAATTACACCATGTCATGCAGAATATTTTTACACGGCCTTGAAAGCAGCGGCCAGGGAACAAAGGGCAAATATTTCAGAGAAAAGTTTCCTGGCATGCTTGTGCCTGATTTTTCCGGGAGTCTTTCGATAAGGATGGAAAAACTGAATGAAATACTTTCCAATGAATCAGAAATCATACTTGTTGGGTCAAGCTATGGCGGTCTCATGGCCTCTATCTTTACCCTTGAAAACAGCTCAAAGGTTGAGAACCTTACACTTCTGGCGCCGGCTATTAACCTTGTTGAATTCAGTGATTACAGAGAGCTGACCACAGAAGTGCCAACAACTGTCTACCATGGAACAGAAGACACGGTAATTCCCATCGCGCCTGTATATGAACAGTCAAAAAAATGTTTTAAAAATCTGACATTTCTCGAAGTTGATGATGATCATTTGCTTCATAGGACATTCGGGACAATAGACTGGCCTGAAATCCTTAAATAGTCGAAGGCTGATATCCTTTCCCATGTTTTTCTAATAACAGCCTTCAGCCTTAAGGCTAATAAGCGACATAAAATATTGAATCTTCAAGCCAACTCTGCTAAAAGAAAGAGTCATAAGCTATTCAAACCATTTATATTTTTAACAATATCGTCACCGGTTATGGGCCTCATACATTATTTAAAAAGCAGTCGATGATAAACCAGACACCCGAACAGATAGCCCGGGATAAAATCGACAGAGTGCTCGCTTCAGCCGCACTAGAATATTAATACTAAGGCATTTTCAAGAAAGGTTTGCATTGCCATTTATCTGCCAAATAATATAACATCCGCAGTAATTTTAGCGGAAGATCAAACTTGGTGATTGGGATTTATCGAACTTAGCCAGAATATCCGGCAGCATCTCGCCTTGGTTTCAAAGCAGGAGTGGATATGAATAATTTCAGTAGCAAAGTGAGTTTTATCTGGTCTGTGGCAGACCTGCTGCGGGGGCCCTATCGCCCGAATCAATACAAGGACGTCATGCTTCCCATGACGGTTCTGCGCCGGCTTGACTGCGTTCTGGAACCGACTAAAGAGAAGGTACTCAAAAAACAGAAATCACTTTCCGGGGGGAAAATCAAAAATGTAGATCCAATCCTCTGCCGAGTCACCGGGGTCCCTTTTTACAATACAAGCCAATATTCATTTGAAAAACTCAAAGGTGATCCGGACAATATAGCTGCAAATCTAACCAATTACATCAAGGGTTTCTCAACCCGCGCAAGAGAGATCATAGAAAATTTTGGTTTCGAGGAACACATCGGCAAGCTTGATAAGGCTGACAGGTTATACCTGCTTGTTTCTCGTTTTTGCGACATTGATCTGCATCCGAGAGAAGTCTCGAATCTTGAGATGGGCTATATCTTTGAGGAACTTATCAGGAGGTTCAACGAGGCATCGAACGAAGAGGCTGGTGACCATTTCACCCCCCGTGAGGTGATCCGGTTGATGGTCAACTTGATTTTTATGCCCGACAACGATGTACTCACAACCGAGGGTATTGTAAAAATTCTATATGATCCGGCTTGCGGGACCGGAGGAATGCTGTCTGTTGCTGAGGATTATGTACGGGAACTCAATCCTGATGCCCATCTTAAGGTATTTGGTCAGGATTATAATGCCCAGGCCTATGCCGTATGCGGTTCCGACATGATGATCAAGGGCCAGGACATTGAAAATATTGCTTTTGGCGACAGTTTTACTGACGATAGCTTTTCCCGCCACAGATTCGATTACATGCTGGCCAATCCGCCCTTTGGTGTGGAGTGGAAGCCACAGTCTGATTATATCAAACTGGAGCATGAAGAGCAGGGTTTTGGGGGCCGCTTCGGAGCCGGGTTGCCACGCATCAACGATGGCTCGCTACTTTTTCTGCAGCACATGATCAGCAAGATGAAGGACCCAAAAGAAGGGGGCACACGCCTGGCTATAGTATTCAATGGTTCGCCGCTGTTTACCGGGGCAGCGGGATCGGGTGAGAGTGAGATTCGTCGCTGGATTATAGAAAAAGATCTGCTGGAGGCCATAGTCGCACTACCGGATCAGCTTTTCTATAACACCGGCATTAATACATACCTCTGGATTCTGACCAACCGGAAGGAGCCGAACCGCAGGGGAAAGATTCAACTGGTGGATGGCACCAGCTTTTTCAAAAAGATGCGTAAATCCCTCGGCAACAAGCGCAATGAAATATGCGACGAACAGAGAGACGATATCACGCGCCTCTACGGCACCCTTAAGGAAAGCGAGCATGTTCGTGTCTTTGACAATGAAGACTTCGGCTACCGCCGCATCACAGTCGAGCGCCCCCTCCGACTCAACTTCTCAGCAGACAATGATCGCATCACGCGGCTTACCGGGATCAAGGCTTTTACAAACCTGGCTACAAGCAAGAAGCGCAAGGACACAAAAGCTGCCAAAGCGGAGATTGCTGCGGGCAAAAAGCTTCAAGAGGAAATTATGACTGCTCTTGATTCACTTGCGCATCTGGGTATCGTCAAAGACCGCGATGAATTCTCGGACCATTTGAAGTCGGCCTTCATTGATGTCGGAATCAAGGCCCCTGCATCTCTTTTTAAAGCTGTCCTTATGGCCTTATCCGAAAGGGACGACACAGCAGAAGTCTGCAATGACGTTAAAGGAAACCAGGAACCTGATCCGGAATTGAGAGACTACGAGAATGTGCCTTTAAAGGAAGATGTGGATAAATATATGAAACGAGAAGTTTTGCCGCATGTTCCAGATGCCTGGGTGGATGAATCAAAGACCAAGGTCGGCTACGAGATCAACTTCAATCGCTATTTTTATAAGTACATGCCTCCCAGATCATTGGAGGAGATAGAAGCAGATCTCAAGACAATTGAAAAAGAAATTGCCAACATGCTTGCGAAGGTTACACGATGAGAAGACAGACATATTCTAAGTACAAACCTTCAGGCGTCAAATGGCTGGAGCAGATTCCTGAGCACTGGCAGTTCCATAGGGCAAAAGTACTATTTAGGCAATTTGATGAACGTTCAACCACTGGTGAAGAAGAACTCTTGACAGTTTCGCATATAACTGGTGTGACTCTTAGATCCGCGAAAAATGTGTACATGTTCATGGCCGATTCCCTGGAGGGGTATAAGAAGTGCGAAGCTGGTGATTTAGTTATTAATACAATGTGGGCCTGGATGGGTGCAATGGGCATAAGTCCAGAAGCAGGGATAGTGAGCCCATCATACAATGTTTATCGTTTTCGTAATACAAAGTGTGAAGCGTGGTTTTATGACTACTTGTTTCGAACTGCTAAGTTCGTGACAGAAGTTATTTGTCACTCTAAGGGCGTCTGGTCTTCCAGGCTTCGTTTATATCCTGAAGAATTCTTTGAGATCAGAATTCCGTACCCGCCTTTTGAAGAACAATGGTCCATAGTCAACTTTCTCAACCGAGAAAGTGCAGAGATCGATACATTGATTGATAAGAAACAGAAGCAAATTGATTTTCTCCAAGAAAAGCGTTTGGCACTTGTTCATGAGGCCATTCAAACTGAAGGGACTCTCGATTTACGCCTTGGAAAAATTGTAGAGCAGGTATTCCGTGACATTGATAAAAATGATGAAAATATGTATGTGCCAATAGGTTTATACAACCGAGGGCGAGGTATATTTCATAAAGAACCAACTCTAGGAGCAGAATTGGGAAACTCAGATTTCTTTTTAATTAAACCTGGCGATTTAGTTCTTAGTGGGCAGTTTGCTTGGGAAGGTGCTGTAGCTCTAGTTGGAGAAAATGACATTGGCTGTGTGGCAACACATCGTTATCCAATACTTCGGGGAAAAGCGGAATGCTTGGACACCGCATATTTATGGGCATTCTTAACTACTAAAATGGGTGATTTTGTGCTCAACGAACACTCCAGGGGAGCTGCCGGGCGAAACCGGCCATTAAATATGAACAGCCTTTTGAAGGAGAAGATTCCCGTCCCGCCTGTGCAGGAACAGTTAAAGGTAGTCAGCCATGTATATTTTGAAAATCAGTTAAAGAAAAAAGTTAATGAATCCATTAGATTATTAGCGGAGTATCGCACCGCTCTCATCTCCGCTGCTGTGACTGGCAAAATAGATGTCCGCAAGGAGGTTTCCTGATGCGCGTAGATGTAAAACCCGGTTTACTTTTATGGGCCTGTGAACGTGCAGGACGAAGCTTCGATGATCTTTCGCAACAGCAAGCCTTTCGCAAATTACCTGAGTGGATTAGCGGTGGGGAACGCCCGACTTTTAAGCAGCTTGAAAAATTCGCTCAGGCAACTCATACCCCTTTCGGTTATTTTTTCCTTCCGGAACCGCCTGAAGAATCAGTCCCCATTCCGGATCTTCGCACTGTTGGCAATCAATATATAGGACATCCAAGCCCGGATCTGCTTGATACCATGTATATATGCCAGCAGCGTCAGGAGTGGTATCGCGATTTTGAGCGCTCCATGGGCGGAAAACCCCTGCAGTTTGTCGGCTCAGTGAGTATTGAAAGTAATCCGATGGATGTAGCCGGGAATATAAGGCAGGCTCTCGATTTTAATCTCGAAGAACGTCGAAAGATGCCGACATGGACTGAAGCATTGCGCTGTTTTATTCAGCAGGCTGATTCTTTCGGCATCATGGTCATGGTTAGCGGCATTGTGGGCAGCAACACACATCGTTCCCTTGATCCACAGGAATTTAGGGGATTTGCACTTATAGATCCGCTTGCACCTCTTGTTTTTATCAATGGAAAGGATACGAAGGCTGCACAGATGTTCACACTTGCTCATGAATTGGCGCATATATGGCTCGGTGAAACAGCCCTGTCCGATGTGGGACCGATAACAATTCCAACCAATAAAGTGGAAGTGTGGTGCAATCGGGTTGCAGCGGAATTACTCGTCCCCCTGTCCGCTTTGGGGGAAGTTTATGAAGACGATATTTCATTGAGGGAAGAATTGGATCGCCTTGCCCGTTGGTTTAAAGTCAGCACCCTGGTAATTCTGCGGCGACTCCATGATGCGGGAAAACTTTCACGAGATGAATTCTGGCAGGCCTACAACGAGGAGTTGAACAGACTTCAGGCTATGTCAAAAGGAAGCGGCGGCAATTTTTACCTTACTCTCCCTGCCAGAGTCAGTAAGCGATTCGCCCGGGCACTGGTAATCAGTACACTTGAAGGACAAACACTGCACCGCGATGCTTACCGCATGCTGGGCTTCCGCAAACACTCCACATTTCGTGAACTTGTTAATCAATTGGAGGTTCCGTTCTGATGGCATACCTGCTCGATGCTAACGTATTTATCCAGGCGAAGAATCTACACTATGGCCTGGATTTCTGTCCGGCATTCTGGGACTGGCTGATCACTAATAATCAGCAACAGAAAGTCTACAGTATAGAGAAGGTCAGTGATGAAATCGAAGCAGGAAACGATGAACTGGCAAAATGGGCGGATCAGAGAGGTTCTGATTTTTTTCTGAAACCGGACTCAACCATGTTAGCGGCATTGGGTAAGGTGAGTGACTGGGCAACTGACCAGAAATATGATCCTGCAGCCGTTAACACATTTTTTCAAGTTACTGATTATTATCTGGTAGCTTTTGCCCTGGCACACAAACACACTGTTGTTACCCACGAAATCGCTTCTTCATCTACCAAAAAAATAAAGATTCCCAACGCCTGTATCGGTCTTGAAGTCAAATGTATGACACCCTATGAAATGCTGCGCAGGGAAAGGGCACGTTTTATTTTAGGACCACATGGAGGTAGCACCTGATGCCAGATCACTATACAGAATACGCATTCGAAACCGCTATAGAAAACCATCTTACAACTGCCGGTGGATATAAAAAAGGTGACCGGGACAGCTTCGACACCGAAAGAGGACTATTTATCGATGAGGTGATTGCGTTTATTCAGGAAACCCAGCCCGGGGAATGGGAATACCTTGTCAACCTTCAAAAAGGAAAGGCGGAAGAAATCCTGATAGATGACATGTGTCGAGCACTCAACTCCAGTCATGAGGGATGCCTCTCCGTCCTTCGACACGGTTTCAAGTGCTTTGGCAAGCAGTTTAGGGCGGCCTATTTTGCCCCGGCCAGTGGAATGAATCCGGACACTCAGAAGCACTATGCTGCCAACCGACTCACTATTACACGACAGCTCCGCTATTCGGACAGACATGGCAACACCCTGGATGTTACTTTAGCCTTGAACGGCATTCCCGTAGCAACTATAGAATTGAAGAATCCTATGACCGGACAAAACTGGCGGCATGCGGTCACACAGTACAAGGATGACCGCGATCCCACAGACCTGATCTTTCAGTTCAAAAAACGTACCCTTGTACATTTTTCGGTTGATACCGACGAAGTCTATATGACCACCCGTCTTTCCGGCAAAAACACCCGCTTTCTCCCTTTCAATATGGGCTGCGGTGGCGGGGCAGGCAACCCGGAAAATCCCGGAGGCTACAAAACTGCCTATTTGTGGGAGGCGGTATTGGAGCGTCACAGCTTCCTGGATATTCTTGCACGGTTTATTCATCTGCAGATTGAGGAAAAGAAGCCGGGTGGGAAGCGAATCAAAAAAGAATCCATGATATTCCCCCGCTATCATCAGCTTGATTGTGTGAGGGAACTGGTGGCGGATGCACGCAAACATGGCACTGGCACAAATTACCTTATTCAGCACTCTGCAGGTAGTGGCAAGTCCAACTCTATTGCCTGGCTGGCCCACCGGCTTGCTAGTCTTTACAGTGAAGTAGATGATAAAGTTTTTGAATCTATTATCGTGGTAACCGACAGAGTTGTCCTGGACCAGCAGTTGCAGAATACTATTTATCAGTTCGAGCACAAACAGGGTGTGGTCCAGAAGATCGATCTAAATTCAATTCAATTAGCCGAGGCTCTCGCTTCAAGTGTTCCGATTGTGATTACCACTCTCCAGAAGTTCCCGTTCATTACCGAGAAAATGGGCGATTTGCCCATGCGTCGGTACGCGGTGATTATTGATGAAGCTCACAGCTCCCAGGGCGGCGAAACTGCGACAGAGCTGAAGGGCGTTCTGGCCGGTGCAGCCATCAAGGAAGAGGCAAGGGTAAAAGCCGAGAATGAAGGATTGCCGGATTATGAAGAGGAGATCCTTAAAACCATGGCAAAGCGCGGGCATCAAACTAACATCAGTTTCTTCGCCTTTACTGCAACGCCTAAATATAAAACAATGGAAGTCTTCGGAACACCTGGCGAGGATGGCAAACCGAATCCCTTCCATCTCTACAGCATGCGTCAGGCAATCCAGGAGAATTTCATACTCGATGTACTCCTGAATTACACGACTTACAAAATATATTACAGGCTGATAAAATCTATTGAGGATGATCCTCAAGTGGATAAACGCAAGGCAGCACGGGCCCTGGCACGATTCATGAGCCTGCATCCGCATAATATTGCCCAGAAAACCGAGGTCATGGTCGAACATTTCCGCCGCTTCACGATGCACAAGATCGGGGGCAAGGCCAAGGCTATGGTGGTGACCTCCAGTCGATTGAATGCGGTAAGATACAAACAGGCCTTTGACAAATATATCACCGACAAGGGCTACACCGGCATTAAGACGTTGGTAGCTTTTTCCGGTACGGTAATCGATCCGGATTCTGCCAATCTCGAGTATACAGAATCCGGTATGAATGAGGATGCAATGGGCAAGCATATCAAGGAAAAAGAGTTGCCTGAACGATTCGAAACAGAAGAATACCAGGTGCTGCTCGTGGCGGAAAAGTATCAAACCGGTTTTGATCAACCCCTTCTTCACACAATGTATGTGGACAAGCGTTTATCTGGAATACAGGCAGTCCAGACGCTATCTCGTCTCAATCGGACGCATTCCGGCAAGGAGGACACTTTTGTTTTGGATTTCGTGAATGAGCCGGATGAAATTCTCAAATCTTTTCAGCCCTATTATGAACAGACTCTTATAGGGGAGCGTGCAGAGCCCCAGCAGTTATATGAACTGCAGGCCAAACTAGACAGCCATCAAGTTTATTATAAGGCCGAGGTCGAAGAATTCTGCAGGGTTTTTTATAAACCCCGGCCCAACCAGACTACGGCTGATCATGCCCGAATGAATGCCTGTATTGATCCGACCGTGGGACGCTATAATGAGCTGGATGAAGATATCCGGCAGGAATTCCGGAAATCGCTCGTTGCGTATAAAAATCTATATTCCTTCATGTCACAGATAATTCCCTTCCAGGATACTGATCTCGAAAAACTCTATTCGTACATTCGGTTTCTGCTGACCAAGCTGCCGAAAGGTGATAGAGGTCCGGCATACAATTTCAACGATGATGTAGCACTCAAATATTACCGCCTGCAGAAGATAAGCGAGGGATCAATCGTGATGGAGCCTGGGGCCAGCTACGAGGTTTCCGGACCCACCTCAGTTGGAACAGGCGTTGCCCGGGGAGACGAGATTATCTAGGCTCATTGATATTCTCAACGAGCGGTTCGGGACTGATTTTCGTCCTGGAGACCAGCTATTCTTCGAGTCGATCCGGGAGGACGCGGTATCAGACAATAATCTCAGACAGGTGGCTCTCGCTAATACGATGGAAAATTTCGGCTATGTATTTCGCAAGGCTTTAGAAGGGATCTTTATAGATCGTATGGAGCAGAATGAAGAAATTACAGCGAAATACATGAATGAGGCCCAATTCCGGGAAATAGTCAGCAAACACCTTTTAAAGGAGGTATATGAACAAATTCGAAAAGAACAGAACCAGGCAGAAAGTACAATATAAATAGTTATAACCCGGTTGGAAGATGGCGGAAATTCACTTATGAAGAGATCGTTGCCCATGATAAAACCAACTTGGATATTTTCTGGATAAAAGACACAAACCTTGCAGACCTAGACAATCTCCCCGACCCGGATATACTCGCTAGTGAAATCATTGATAATATAGAAGCAGGACTGGAGAGCTTTAAAGAAATTTTGGAGACCATTAATGGTAATGGGGGAGCAACAGAAATTTAAAGAGCAAACTCCTTTTCATGCATATTTCTCTGTTTTTGAGAAATATCAGTAATTCACTAAAGCTCTTTTATTTTTTGAAGTATTTTCAGTTCAGGATCATCAAAAACCTTTGAGAACTCAGGACCGGTAGGGCTATGATATTTTCTTTTTTCTGAATAGGACTCAGAGGATTTTGTTTCACTAAGTGATAGTTGGCATATCCTTGTTCCAGGAGTCAATATAAGAGGGGATTTCCCGATATTGCTTAACTCTAATGTTATTGAGCCACTAAACCCTGGATCAATCCCAGTTGCTGTAGCGATTACTAATCCCAACCTGGACCATGATGACCTTCCATCAACTTGACCCGCCAAATCTTCTGGCATCTTAATATACTCAAATGTTGAGCCTAATACTAACGACCCAGGATGCAACGTTATTTCTGAACCAAAATCTATTATCTGTAATTCTTGTATTTTATATAAATTATGTTTTTCTTTTTCTTCTAATACATTAAATCCTTTTATGTTTTCCGTCTTAAAGGTAATAAACTCATTTGATAACCTCAGGTCAATTGTAAAATTACCTATTTGTCTATCTTCATCTATTATAGGTGTAATTGTGAGTTTTTTATTTTTCTCACTTTCGTCTTTTAACCTGTAAAGGATATCTCTCCTAGTTAGTGTCGCCATTTCTTGCCTTTAAAAATTTTCTAAAAAAGAAAGATTGTGTCATTGCTTTCAAACATATCAGCTAAAGTTTCGCAGTTGATAGTTTAATAGGTACAATAATACTATCTTCAATCAAATCAAGCAGATGCAGTACTATATCCGGTTCTATTTTGTAGGATATTACATGACTTGACCTTATTATGAGTTCTTTGATAT
>JASFHE010000165.1:0-10884 GCA_050123415.1 Desulfobacteraceae bacterium
AAAGGGATTTATTCCCATAAGAAAAAAGGGTAAACTACCTGCAGAAGTAATTTCTCATGAGTATGCGCTGGAATACGGCACTGATACAATAGAAATTCATAAAGATGCGGTAAATAAAGGTGACAGGGTCTTAGTCGTTGATGATCTCTGCGCCACCGGAGGGACTGCTATGGCCTCAATTGCCCTTGTTGAAAAGCTTGGAGGAATTGTATCAGAAGTCGTATTCATAGTTGATCTCCCTGATCTTCAGGGATCAAAAAAAATAAAGGACAAGGGGTATAATGTACATACGTTAGTGGAATTCGAAGGAGAATAGGTATAGACAGACTGGATAAAATATTCAGGCTTTCTGAAAACAGCAGCAATGTAAGCACGGAAATAACCGCCGGTATCACTACCTTTCTGACAATGGCATATATAATTGTGGTACAGCCAATGGTGCTGTCAGGCAGGATGTTCGGATTTGATACGGGTATGGATTTTGGCGCTGTAATGACAGCCACATGTATTTCAGCTGCTATCGCTACTGCGATAATGGGGATCTATGCAAGATACCCCATAGCACAGGCCCCGGGAATGGGGGAAAATTTCTTTTTCGTTTTTTCGGTATTACCTGCTGCAACTGCCGCAGGATTTTCAAATTCATGGCAGGTTGGTCTTGGAGTCGTATTTATTTCGGGACTGCTGTTCCTTGTCATGTCATTGCTTGGATTCAGGAAGGTGATTATAAACGCCGTCAGCCCGAGCATGAAAAATGCCATGGCTGTAGGTATCGGGATATTCATTGCCTTTATAGGACTGCAAAATGCCGGTATTATAGTAACCGCAGCAACGATAGCTTCAACCCCTGACGGCCCGGTTATCAGTGCCGGTACTCTCGTTAAGCTCAATCCTTTAATCGTATCCGCAGACCTCCTTGTTTTCGCATCAGGTCTTTTAATAACTTCAATTCTTCATGTGCGGAAAGTCCGGGGATCTATTATTTTAGGTATTGCCGGAGCGACCTTTTTAACTGTCATGCTGAAACTAATGGCCGATTCGGGTCCGGATTGGCATTTTCTCTCAAACTCCAGACTCGCAAAGGAATTTATAATCTCATCAGGTATCTTTTCTCTTCCGCCATCTCTTGAACCTACCATGTTCAAAATGGATATCGCGGGAGCCCTTTCTTTCTCAATGATACCTTTTATAGTAATATTTCTGTTCATGGACATGTTCGATACAGTAGGTACTCTGATAGGAGTAAGTGAACAGGCAGGATTTATCAAAGATAATAAACTTCCCCGGGCAAGCAGGGCCTTCCTGTCCGATGCTCTTGGTACAGTTGCAGGAGCCTGTACCGGAACAACAACCGTCACAAGTTTTATAGAAAGTGCTGCAGGAGTAGAGCAGGGGGGGCGTACAGGTTTAACCAATATAACAGTTGCTGTCTTTTTTTTGCTGGCCTTATTTCTAAGCCCGTTAATTGCCATGATAGGAAGCTATACTACAATTACTGCCCCCGCTCTTATCGTTGTGGGTTCAATGATGATTAAAAATGTCCTGAAGATCCAGTGGAACGACTTCAGTGAATCGATTCCCGGTTTCCTGATTATCACAGGTATTCCCCTGACATACTCCATCGCGGACGGACTTACCATGGGTTTTGTAAGTTATCCCTTTATCAAGCTTTTAAGCGGAAAAGGCAAAGATGTCAGCTGGTTTATGTATATACTTGCAGTCCTGTTAATACTTTACTTTATTTTTATACGATCCGGGATCTAAGAAAGTTCCATTATCATACTCTCCCAGAGTGATGTGAGTTTCGGACTTGCAGCTTCGGCAACAGCAATCACCTTATCAACCTTTATCTCTTCCATGCAGTCAGGAAGATCCATGTCAGTAATAACGACTATAGCCATTATCTTTAATCCGCAATGTACTCCCACAATAACCTCATGTACAGTAGACATACCTACCGCATCAGCGCCAAGCATTCGCATAAGACGGACTTCCGCGGGTGTCTCAAGGCATGGACCTGTTATCCCTATATAGACTCCCTGCCTGAGTTCGATCTGTTGTTTCATCGCATTTTTCTTTGCTGTCATAATCAAATCCGGATCATATACCCTGGACATATCAGGAAATCGCGGACCGAATTCATCAAGGTTAGGGCCAGCCAAGGGATCTATACCCGTATAATTAATATGATCGTCTATAACCATGAGGTCTCCGGCTTTATATTGCGGATTGAACCCGCCAGCAGCACTGGAAATAAAAAGATATTTCGTTCCAAGTTTTTTCATGACCCTTACAGGAAAGGTTACCTCGGCAGGAGTATATCCTTCGTAAAGGTGAAAACGGCCTTCCATGGCAATAACCCTTTTGCCTGCTATGCTGCCTGCGACCATAAAACCTTCATGGCTTGTCATAGTTGATGTGGGAAAGTGCGGGATATTTTCGTATGGGATTCGCACATCTACTTCCATCCTGTCTGTAAGACTCCCCAGTCCTGTTCCGGTAATCATACCTATTTCAGGAACGTTGCCGATTTTTGAGGCAAGAAAATAAGCCGCGTCATTTATCTTGTTGATCATCACTAACCTCCGTTTCGGTGAATCTTTTTATTTAGCAAAATAATAGATAATACAGGTTATGGCAACATGATAAATTCTAAATATTGAAGGTTGTGCCCACAGAACCACAACCACTTGACAAACTAATAGATTTATGAGAATTTAGATAAGTTTTTAAGGAGGTCAAAAGTGGAAGCTGATTCATCATTTAAAAAATATTCCGTTAAAAAAACTATTTGCGGAATATTTTTATTGGTTATCGTTTTATCTTTTATTACCTTTCCAAAAGAAAGGATTAACGCCGTTAACGTTCCTCTTCTGAAGGATTCAAGGCCATATAAAGCCCATATAATCAGTAAATTAAGGAAAAAATATAATTCCCGTCTTTATATTTCACGTAGAGAAAGAATATATAATAATATCATCAATGAAGCGGCAGAAAAATACGGGGTTGAAGCCGAACTTATTAAGGCTATTATTATGGCTGAATCAAGCTATAATCACAGGGCGATTTCAAAGAGAGGTGCGGTTGGGCTAATGCAGTTAATGCCTGCCACTGCAGATGCTCTTGGTGTTGAAGATATATTTGATCCCGCTCATAATGTTAATGGCGGCACTAAATATATCAAGATGTTACTTGAAAAATTTAACAACAATCTTGAACTTGCACTGGCTGCCTATAATGCAGGAAGTAAAAAAGTCAGAAAATATAATGGTATTCCGCCTTTTCGCGCCACAAAAATATATGTTAAAAAGGTATATGAGTATTACAGGAGTTATCTACTCGCAAGTCAGGCCTAAATTTTTCTCGACATAATAATTAAATTGCTATAATGATGCCTTTTTAAACCTTAGGAATATCATGATAATAGACCTTCATATTCATTCTGTTTGTTCGGATGGAAAATTTAGAGTAGAAGATATTTTTAAAAAGGCATTTCAACTTGGTATTGGCATGATCTCTATAACTGATCATGATTCGGTAGACTGCCAGGAAGAGGCAAAGATACTTGCCAAAGAATATGGTATCAATTATATTTATGGCCTCGAACTTAATGTCACATTTTCTCACCCTGATTATAATAACTCAAAGCCAATTTCTCTGGATTTTCTTGGTTATGGCTATGATCCTGAAAACAGGGACCTTAAAAGTAAGCTTGAAGACCTCAGGGAACATAGAAGAAAACGAGCCGAACTAATACTTGAAAAAATCAATAGGGAACTTTTAGAGGAAGGGAAAGAAGAGTTCACCCCGGGAGGTCTTCAGGAAATAGAGGCATCTGTTGATGGTGCTTTTGGGAGGCCTCATATAGCTGATTACATGGTAAAGAAAGGAGTGGTAAAAGCCAGACAGGAGGCATTTGACAAGTATCTTATAAAGTGTAATATCCCTAAAATGCCATTATCTCTTGAAGAAGCCTACATTCTTGTGAAAAATGCAGGTGGAAAACTTTTTATGGCCCATCCGAACCACCCGCGCGGCACATCATTGATAAAATATACCGAGAATATAGAGATACAACAGAATATAATAACAGAATCAATACTTCCGTTTATTGATGGTATTGAATGCTGGCATTCAGCTCATGACCAGAATACAGTTGACTCCTACATAAAGTATGCTGAAAAAAAACAACTTCTGGTTTCCGGGGGGTCTGACTGTCATCAGCAACCTGTTCTTATGGGAAGTGTTTATGTTCCGGAATATGTGGCCGATCAGTTTAATATTCAACCAACAGATAATCATTAATAAAAAGGATATTTCAAAATGAATGAGTTTTCGGTTGGGGTAATATATAAACACAGGTTTGAACCTGCAAAAAAAGAAGCAGAAAAACTTGTTGCATGGCTGAATGACAGGGGGCTCATTACTTTTTTTGAAGAAATGGGACCAAACGGGCAAAAAGAAGTAAATTACGATGATCCTGCTTCATTACCTGTAAAGGACCTTAAATGGATAATTGTTCTTGGAGGAGACGGAACCCTTTTGGGGGCATCCAGGAAATATGGCAGGCATGGTATCCCGATACTTGGAGTCAACCTGGGAGGTCTGGGTTTTTTAACATGTATACCTCTTGAAAAACTTTATCCTTCAATCGAGATGGTGCTCAACAACAGCCTGGAAATCGAGCAGAGACTTATGCTTGAGACCAGGGTGATCAGAGATGGTAAGGAGGTATTCAGGTTTCAAACACTTAATGATGTTGTGATTAACAAAGGCGCACTTGCAAGGATTATTGAACTTGATGTACTTATTAACGACGAATTTCTGACAACCTTCAGGTCTGACGGTCTTATTATTTCCACACCAACGGGATCAACAGGCTACAACCTGGCAGCCGGCGGGCCAATACTTTACCCGACAATCTCGAATGTTATTTTAACTCCAATCTGTCCTTTTACTCTGACAAACAGGCCAATAATTCTGCCTGAATCGGCTGTAATTTCCATTATGATGTTAAAGGAAAGTGAAGAAAAGGTAAGCCTGACCTTTGACGGGCAGGTTGGTTTCGATCTGCTTGAGGGAGATAAGGTAATTATTTATAAATCTGATGCAAATATCAGGCTCTTCAGATCACCTGATCAGACATACTATGAAATTCTAAGGAGAAAGATGAAATGGGGCGGAGCAACCTATAATAAAGATGGAGACAATTAGAAAATCATATCTGGTTGACAGGTCCAGAATCAGTTATATCAGATGGATAGTAGAATCCTATGACGGGATGGCTATTGTTTCAACTATTGATCCGGTTGATGCAGTTATCGAACTGAAAATCGCACCAGGTTGCGAATCTACAGTGAATGAACTTATCCGCTCTTTGAGAGTTGACGAAGGAATAAAACTAAATCCAGTATAATAGTGAATTAATATTAATGTCTCGTTTAAAAAATACAAACCGATATTACATTACGACAATGGGTTGTCAGATGAACGAATACGATTCTGATTACCTTGGCCGCATACTTACAGATAAAGGATTCATCTCTACCGAATCTCCTGAGAACGCAAACCTGATTATCATTAATACATGCAGCGTAAGGGAAAAGGCCGAACAAAAGGCCTTTAGTATGCTCGGCAGAATGATCAAACTGAAAAAGAAAAGACCTGAAATTATATTGGGATTTGTGGGATGTATTGCCCAGCAGGAAGGAAAGGCACTTTTAAAAAAATATCCGGAACTGAATCTTGTAATAGGCACCAGGGAAGTGGGCAAAATAGGCGGGATACTGGACCGGGTTATTAACTATAATGAACGGATAGCCGCAACCGATCTTGCACTGCCCCCAATTTATGACTTCAGGAATTCTGAGAAGTATTTTAAAGGCAGAATAAAAAGCCACCTGTCTATCATGGAAGGCTGCAATAATTTTTGCAGTTACTGCATTGTCCCTTATGTTAGGGGCAGGGAGATCAGCAGGCCGCCTGAAGAAATAATCAGAGAAGCAAAAAACCTTGTAAGGCAGGGGGTAAAAGAACTCACCCTGCTTGGTCAAAATGTAAATTCCTATTCATCCGGAAAGGGCGGGAATGTAACCTTTCCTGAACTTCTGAAAATGCTTGGTGATATAGAAGGGCTCTTCAGGATACGGTTTACAACTTCTCACCCTAAAGATATGTCAGATGAACTGATCGATTCATTTGTTAAAGTGGAAAAACTCTGTACCCATATTCATCTGCCTTTCCAGTCAGGTTCAAATAAAATACTTAAACTGATGAATCGTAAATATACAAGAGATGATTATTTGCAGCTCACACAAAAACTGAGAGATATCAGCCCGGATTTTGCCATCACAAGCGATGTAATAGTGGGATTTCCCGGAGAAAGTGATGCTGATTTTAAAAAGACCCTTGACCTAATTGAAAAAATAGAGTTTGATAATTTATTTTCATTTAAATACTCAGATAGAAAAGGAACAAGGGCATCTGAAATGATCAATAAGCTGGATGAAAAGATAAAATCATCCAGACTGAAGATACTGCAGGATTTGCAAAAAGAAAAGACATTACTCCGGAACAGGCAGCTAGAAGGCAGGACAGAAGAGATACTTGTTGACGGAATAAGTAAACAGGGTACACAATATACAGGAAGAACCGGAACAAATAAAATAATTAATTTTACAAGTAAATCCAATGTTATAGGAAAACTACTTAACGTTAATATTAAACGCGCGTTCATTAATTCGTTTCAGGGTGAATTACTTTTGTAAATAACAGTCTGTTTTCTGTTTCTATCAGGTATAAGTTCTAATATGGAAGCTTTAAATATTGATTATTCCGAAGAATTAATCCTTATAATTGATGATGATCCTTTCTTAAGGGAGACACTTGAAAAGCTCCTTGAAGTAGTTGGTATAGCTTCACATTCAGCTTCTAATGGCAATGAAGCCTTAAAAATGCTGGACAGCAACGATTATTCAATAATTTTAACCGATATGAAAATGCCTGGTATTGATGGCATGGATCTTATTAAGATGATATGTGATGAACATGATATCAGTGTGATAGCCATGACAGGATACTCAGAAGGTTATACCTATGTTGATGTTATAAATGCAGGAGCCGATGATTTTATAAAAAAACCTTTCGGCATTGAAGAGCTTGAAGCAAAGATAAGGAGGATAATCAATGAAAGAAACCTTCGAAAAGAACTTAACAGATTATCAATAACCGATTCACTTACAGAACTTTTCAATCAGAGGCATTTTTATTTTCGTCTAAATGATGAAATCAAGAGGGCAAAGCGACAAAAGACTTCTCTGGCTATTATGCTCATGGATCTTAATGATTTTAAGATTTACAATGATAAATACGGTCACCTTGCCGGTGATGAAGTTTTACGTGAAGCAGGTGAGATTATACGAAACTCCATTCGTGGGGGTGTTGATTCCGGGTACAGATATGGCGGTGATGAATTTGCAGTTATATTGATTGATGCTGACATAGAAATTGCCAAGGAAATTGGAAACAGAATAGAATCTGCATTTATAAAAAAGAAAAAAGTAACTGTGAGTGTAGGTTACTCAATATATGAGGTTGATATGAATGTAAAGGAACTCATTGATATTGCGGATAAAGAACTATATAAATCCAAGCAGAACAAGAAAACTGTGAGTAACTAAAATTCCGATAATGGATATTATGTCAACCAGTAACTATGCGAATAATTCAAATACAATCCCTCTAAAATGATATGCATATCCCCTTCTTTTTTGATAAGTATTGACAAATTAATTATAAATATATTATGTATCTTTAACTTTAAATGGAGGTCCTTTAATGGGTAGTGTTGTAAAGAAACGCCGCAAAAAAATCAGAAAGCATAAATACAGAAAACAGGTAAAAAAGATGAGGCATAAGAATAAGTAGCCTTCTATTTAGTTGCCAGAAATTCAGCAGTTCCATGCTATATATGGAACTGCTTTTTTAATTATTACACTGCCGGTCTGTTTTCAACGGATTAGACAGATTCCACTCCTGTTATCTCCGGCACGTTCTGCTTTAAAATCCTTTCAATTCCCATCTTTAAAGTCATTGTTGACATGGGACAACCCACACACGCCCCCTGGAGTTTGACTTTTACGATACCTTCATCATTTATATCGATAAGTTCAACATCTCCGCCATCGGCCTGAAGTGCCGGCCTGATTTTTTCAAGTTCGTTTTCAACCTTTTTTTTTAACATAACTATCCTCCTTTTAAGGTTTTAGGTGCAGATAATGCTACCAGAATAATCTCACCCTGCTATCGAGATAATCGGAAAGCCCCTCTGAATTCACTGGAGACCATCCGATACTTTTACGCCATATTTCATCACTTTCCATACACATATATATCCCCGGATTAAATCCTGCCCAGTTTCCCAGATGTTTCCTTAGAAATCTGTAAAATTTTATTCGAACCGGCTTAAAATATCTAAATTTTCCATCAAGCCCCTGTATGAATTCACCATTTAAAATTAAGGTTTCAGGATGTCTTTTTAATATTATTGGCTTAAGAGCCGGTACAAAACGTATGCAACCCATACTTAACCATATTATTTTAGCAGGATTAAGATATTTATCCATCAGATCAATGGTTTTTTTATATTGATCCTGCCAATTCTCATGAAGGATCAAAGGATCAAAATGGAAACCGGTTACAAACCCTTCTTCCTGACATCTTTTAGCTGCTATCAGTCTCTGTTCTATTGAAGGAGCTTTATGTTCTTCATGGGTAACAATATACGGGCTGTTCAGTGACCATGATATTATTATTCTTTCACGTGTTTGAATATCAAAAAGTCTATTAATTTCAGTAGTTTTAGTCTTATACTCAATAACAGAGTTCTTTTTTTCCGCTATAAACTCTGCCAGTAAATTACTGAACTGATGGATATCATCAAGTGCCAGGCTGTCGGTAAACTCTCCTGTCCCTATCCTGAATAACTTTTCAGGAGAATTATCAATAAGTTTGCCGATTCTTGCCAGTTCAGCTTCAAGATTGACAAATAATCTGAGAGACGGTTTGTTAAAGTATGCCTGTAATATGCAGTAACTGCAATCCAGGGGACAATTTGTACCCATATTTAATATCTGATACCCGCAGCATATATAATTATTTGTTCCCGGACAGGGTTTTAAAAATTCACCCTTAAAAGCTAAAAGTCTTAAAGTCTCTTTATCCATATCCAGATCATTTTTTATCAGGCTGTCCTCTCCATGTTTCAAATTGAAAGAAGGAAGATTGCCCAGTCTTTCAGTAATTTTTTCCGAAAGAGAATAATTTTCAGCCCCTTCTTCCATAATAATTTTATTTATTTTGAATTTCACTGTTTTTTGTTTTTCCATGGATCATCAATAGATTCCAATCCATCGCGACTTAAAAGCATCTCAAGACTTTTTTTAAGATCACTTCCGTTTTTAAACTCAATTTCGACCTGGTAACCTTCCGATTCAAAATACCTAGGATGTTTTATTTTTATATTCTTTGGAAGCTGTAGTTTCCTGATTTTTTTTTCAAAGATCTGCTGACATTCGTGGTAATCGGGATTTCTTCTTTCTCTGAGATTATCTATCAATTCCTTTGCTTTTTGAGGGGTATTTTTCTTATTATCCGCCAGGAGGCTCAGGTAATATTGCTCATCTAAGAGTTTTTTAATAGAAATTTTTTCAATTCTTGAAATATCATTTATATAATCAATAAATTGAATCTGTTGGTTATAATTTAGCTTCAGATTATTAATCCAGTTAACACATATCATTTGGCTATCAGTATTTAATTGGATCAGCTGTTCAAGCGTTTTAATATTGAGTGAGCCGGTAGAAACAGGTCCCTTAATTGATTCGTCCATTTCCTCTATCTTCAAGATCAATTCGTAATCCCTGAAATTTACATTAATTAAAGAAATATATTTATTTATTGAATTATCATCTTTAACTAATGATGTTAACTCATTAAGTATTATACTTTTTTCAACAAGGTTAAAATTTCTGGTATACAGGTTATCATAGAGCGCAAACTTTAACATATCAAATGGAGACAAGCCTGAATCAGTCAAATCAAAACACTCGACTAATTTTATGCCCAGTTCCTTAAGTGCGAGTATTCGCCTGTAACCGGTTACAATTTCAATAATCCCTTCAGCATTTCTAAAAATATAAGGATTATTAATAATTCCGACCTGTGAAATCGATTTTATAAGCTCCGAATTGTCAAAACCATAACTCATTAAAAATCTACACGGTTCTTCCGGGATTTGATCGATTTCAACGCTTAAAATAGGTCTCTTTTGTGACAATTTTATATTAGACATAGCCTTTTTGTTATAGTTATAATTAAACTTCTTTTTATTACAGCATTATGACTGAACAGATATATACTAAATACCAAAAGCGTCTTTAATTCAATCTAATTCTTTACATACACCCGGAAAGATATAATTCCGGGATTAAGTTTGAACCTCTCTGATTTAGGAATTGTATTTAACAGAAAATAGGTTTATTTATATCTATGCTAATACTTTATAAATCTTTCAATCAATGAATTATGCAAAAAATCTTTTCGCCTTTTTCAATAAAAAACTGTCTTCTTAAAAACAGGATCGTCATGCCCGGCCTGGCATCCTTCCTTATTGAAGATGACGGATCATATTCTGAAAAAACCATAGAGCACTACAGGTTACGGGCGGCTGGCGGAGCTGCAATGATCATTATGGAAGCCCATGGTGTTGCGCCGGAAGGTGTCGTTTCCAACCATCAGGCAAGAATTTATGAAGACAGATTTGTCAAAGACATTTCAAGAGCCGCTGCCGTTATCAAGGGTGAGGGTTGTGTTCCGGCGATACAG
>JASFHE010000166.1:0-10862 GCA_050123415.1 Desulfobacteraceae bacterium
TTGAACCCGCGGATTATACAATTGATGCCCTGACGGATGTTATTGTAAGACATTATGCCTGATATCTATCCATAACGTCATCTTTTTAAGACATCATATATCCGGGAGGAAGCGGATTAACAACCGCATCCTTATTCCAGAGCTGCTTTATAATTCTTCCGGTATTTTTTACATTTCCGCTGGTCCAGAATTGCTCTCTTCCTGATTTATCAGCACCAGACAAAATGTCTGCTTCTTCAAGGCGCCGGCGGACCTCCTTTGCGACCGCTATTCCTGTATCAATAACTTTTATATCCTTGCCCGCGATCTCCCGGATTATTTCAACAAGAAAAAGGTAATGGGTGCATCCCAGGACAATTATGTCTGCCCCCTTTGAAAGAAGCGCGCCAACATAACTTTCTACCATATCTATTGTCTTTCTACCCGACAGATCAATCTGCTCTACCTGCTCCACAAGACCCGGACATGCCTGTGTAATGATATTACAATCGTTACAGAATCTGTCAGTCAATAACCTGAATTTTTCACTCTTAAGTGTTTCCGTGGTTGCCATGATGCCTACTGTTCTTGTCTGTGAAGCTGCTATAGCGGGCTTTACTCCGGGTTCCATACCTATAATCGGCACGTTAAAAGTTGTCCTCATTTTAGCTATGGCAGCGGCAGTCGCTGTATTACATGCAACAACAATAGCCTTTGCATTTTGTTCGACAAGAAATTCCGATATGGCAAAGGATCGTTTCTCTATATACTCGCCCTGCTTGTCACCATATGGAGCATAGCCCGAGTCAGCGACATATAATAAATCTTCTCCGGGCAGTTCCTCACGTATACAGCGTAGTAATGAAAGACCCCCTACCCCGGAATCAAAAACACCTACCGGTTGTGTCTTTTTATTATTCTTAAGATCAGTATCTTGCACTGTGATACCTGATAAAATTCTATTTAAGAAATATCAAACGGGCGGCTCCGCCTGTAAGCTTGATATCTGAAATATCTTTTACTAAACCTATTTTCCTGTCGCTTACATTAAGAATATCCCCTTTCTCGTTTACAGACCCAAGCCTTGTGCCGGATTGATTCAGGATACTTCCGTCAGGCTCAACCTTTCCGATTTCCACACCACTGACATTTTTTATTATTCCGTTCTCATCAACCGATCCGAGTTCTCTTCCGTAAATATTGAACACCGTTCCTTTTTCACCAACTCTTCCCATTTCCCGGTCGTACAGGCTAAAAACATTATTTTTGATCTCACCTGTGTCCTTCTCCTTTTTTTCAGCGGAACAGACTAATGTTAAAGAGCATAAGATCAGAAGAAAAGGAGTAATGGTCAGAAATATCAGTTTATACATGCTTATCGGATTATCTGTTTTTGTTATCATATTTATCACCCTGTTAATATTTACTTATACTAAAATAATTTCATTATCCAAATATATCAATAAAATATTATACATGACCATTTCCTTGACATTATTATATAAATCCTTAAATATAAAATACATTTTTTTATTAAAGCAGGATTAATATGATTAGAGAACAGGGAATAGTAGAAGAAATAAACAAAAACACAGCTGTTATCAAGGTAGCAAGGAGCAGTTCATGTAAACACTGTGCGGATAAGGATTCCTGCAGTGTTGCAGATAGAAACATGATGATTGAAGTAAAAAACAGCCTCAATGCAAAGGAAGGAGACAGGGTTGAAATAAGTGTACCGGAAGGAACCTTTGTGAAGCTTTCGCTTATGGTTTATATTTTCCCAATAATAGCCCTTATGATTGGGGCCTTTCTGGGGAACTTTATTTCAATAAAGTTGAATACAGACCCGTCTGCCACAGCCGCTATTACTGCTGCCCTTTTTCTGACAGCTTCATTTTTATGTCTGAAGACAGTTGAAAAGAAAAAGAATACCGGAGAGAAATATTCTCCCCGGATGACAAGAATTGTTATCAGTGAGAAGATTCTTCAATCCGGAGATAATATATAAGAATAATAAATTACAAATAATAAACCCGGGTATTACACACCCGGGCTTATTATAATAATATTAATTATTTTTATTTCAACTTGATTTTGAAAGACTCACAGCACAAACCTTGTATTCAGGTATTTTTGCCACCGGATCAAGGGCGGCATTTGTAAGGATATTGGCCGCTCCTTTGGCATAGTGAAAAGGAATAAACACAGTTCCGGTTACTGCCTTGTCAGATATTCTTGCTTCCGCCTCGATTTCACCCCTTCTTGATGCAACCTTCAATATATCGCCATCTGCGATGTTATATGATTTAGCATCCTCTCCTGATATCTCTACAAAGCTTCTCGGAGCCAGTTTATTAAGACCTTCTGACTTCATGGTCATAGTCCCGGTATGATACTGGTAAAGCACTCTTCCGGTAGTAAGATACACCGGGTATTTATCATCAACAACTTCAGCGGGAGGCAGGTAATCAATCGCATGAAATACGCCCAGTCCGCATGAAAACTTATCCACATGCAGGCAGGGCGTGCCGGGATGATCAGTACTGGGACACGGCCAGTGTATACCGTCATTTTCAATACGTTCATAATCGATGCCGCAGTATGAAGGTGTTACCCCGGCTATTTCCCTCATGATGTCCCCGGGATTGTTATATTCCATAGGATATCCCATTCTCCGGGATACTTCACAGATTATTTCCCAGTCGTCCTTTGCTTCGCCGGGCGGGTTTATCGCCTTGCGAACCCTTTGAACCTTTCGTTCTGTATTTACAAATGTTCCTTCCTTTTCAGCAAAGGAAGCGGTTGGAAGGACAACGTCAGCAAGCTCTGCTGTCTCTGTCATAAATATATCCTGGACCACCAGGAATTCCAGGTTCTCCAGGCTCTTTTTCGCATGATTCAGGTTAGGATCGGATATCATTGGATTTTCACCGATGATATAAAGTGCCTTTAACTCTCCCTCATGGGCTTTTTCCATCATAATTGTCGCAGTAAGCCCCGCCTCGGCAGGAAGGTTGCTGACTCCCCATGCCTTTTCCATCCGTTCTCTTGCATCTTTATTGGTTACAGGCTGATATCCGGTGTAGACGTTCGGGAGACCTCCCATGTCACATGCCCCCTGAACATTATTCTGGCCTCTGAGGGGATTAACACCTCCGCCTTCAACACCGACGTTACCGCACAGCATGGCGAGATTCGCCAGAGATTTAACATTGTCGGTACCGGTGGTATGCTGGGTTATTCCCATTGCATACAGTATGGATGCTGCCTTGGCGCTTGCAAACAGTCTCGCCGCTTCAATCAGCTGTTCCTTTGGAATACCTGTCAGACCCTCAACATATTCGGGAGTATATTTCTCAACAGTCGCCTTTAATTCATCCAGGCCAACGGTTCTTCCGGTGACATATTCATCATCATAGAGACCTTCCTTGATAATAACATGCATCATACCGTTGATCCATATAACATCCGTTCCAAGATTCTGCCTTATCCAGATGTCGGCATATCTGGTAACAGGAATCTTCCTGGGGTCAACGACTATCAGCTTTGCACCGTTAAATTTGACAGCTCTCTTGACATAGGTGGAAAGAACCGGATGGTTCTCTGTTGTGTTAGAACCGGTAATCAGAATTACGTTAGCTTTTTCGATATCCTCTATGGGATTGGTCATTGCGCCACTTCCAAATGCTGCGGCCAGCCCGGCCACTGTGGAACTGTGTCAGAGACGCGCGCAATGATCTACACTATTTGTACCAATAACAGCCCTGGTAAATTTCTGGGCAAGATAATTTTCTTCGTTTGTGATTCTGGCGCTGCAAAGTGTCGCTATGGAATCCGGGCCTGAGGCTTTTTTGATAGAGCCGAATTTTTCGGCAACAAGGTCAAGGGCCTCTTCCCAGCTCGCCTCCCTGAACTTGCCGTTCTCCTTAATCATCGGGGTCTTTAAACGGCCAGGATCATTTACAAAGTCATAGCCAAACCTTCCCTTTACACAGAGGCTTCCGAAATTGGGTTTTACATCCTTTACACCCGTTACCCTGATAACCCTGTTATCCTTGACATGGAGATAGAGCTGGCATCCGACTCCGCAGTAGGAGCATGTTGTGCGGACTTTTTTAACATCATGGTCAAGGCCGTCCGAAAGAAATTCATCCTTTGTAATAAGCGCACCAACCGGACAGGCCTGAACGCATTCACCGCAGAATACACAGTCCGAATCCTTCAGGGGTCTGTCACCTTTCTCTCCCTTTGTCACTATCTTCTGTTCGGATTCGGTGCCCCCGATTTCTATAGCATCATTTACCTGAATTTCATTACATGCCTGTACACACCTTCCGCAAAGTATGCAACGGGACAGATCCCTGACAATAAAGGGATTTACATTCTCAACCGGTTGCTTTGATTTATCAACAGGGAATACTTTGCCTTTTACCCGATACCTGATTGCCAGATCCTGGAGTTCACAATCACCATATGCAGGACACAGGGTTTTATGCTCTTCCGGCTCAAGGGTCTGCAGCTGAAAATCGGTCCAGGAATCCGGACCAAGCCCCTGAACAAGGCAGTTATGGCTCCCCGAAGAAACAAGCAGCTCAATGTTTTTTCGCCTTTCAGCCACAACTTTTGGCGATTCGGTTTTTATAATCATCTGAGGAGCGGCAGGTTTCGAGCATGATGTCACAAGAGAATCATAGCCTTCTATTTCCACAAGACAGACTCTGCATGTACCCGTAGGCGAAGTCCCTTTGAGGTAACACAGGGCCGGGATATCTATTCCGTTCCTGTGGGCAACCTGAAGAATGGTTTCACCGTTTTCAAAGGTGAGTTCCCTGCCATTTATTGTTAAAACGTTTTCAGTATTCATTTAAAATCTCCGGAACAATTAATACTTTTAGGTAAAATTAATCAAGACCCTGAAACCCGGCGATAACATATAAGACCACACTGTAAGCACCTTCCGGCCTCTGTACGCGCCTGCGATTCCGAATATCCCCTGGCTATCTCCATATCAGGATGGTTAATCGCATCTTCCTTTGATATCTCGGGCATTTTTACCCTCGGGAATTTTTTAATAAGATCAAGCTGAAGATGATCAAGGCTCAGAACCTTAGTATCGTGCTTGATCATATTAAAGGGAGCAAGAACAGGTTCTTCGGAAAGATACTGCTGTATTGAGCTTGCAGCTCTCCTTCCGGCGCCTATGGCTTCAATAACAGCTTTATAGTCTCCGGCCTCCTCACCGGGTCTGAAAATACCAATATCCTGTATTGAAAAAGGGCTGGCATATGGAGTGAAGGTCTCCCACCCGGCCGGAGAATCGGAAGATTCTCCCTCCTGGTTATCATCTTTTCTGACAGGCACATAAATCAGTTCAGGAAATCTCCCTGCGCCTGCAAGCATGAGATCGGCAGGAAAGGTCTTTCTTTTTTTATTTTCTGTTCCATCATTGGAAAGAAACGCTATTTCAACACTGTTTAGATTGTCTCCCTCACCCGTCATCCTGGTAACAGCACTGCTGAAATAGAAATTGATACCGAGCTTTTCAGCATTCTTTAATTCTTCTTCCGAAATGGGTGAATCATCTCTCAGAGTTCTCGTAATGATGCTTACTTTTTCTGCACCGGCGTCAACAGCACTTTTTGCAGCTTCAAGAGACGCCTTTCCCCCTTCAAGTATAAATACATCCTTTGCTGACGGTATGTCGCTTCCCTGCCTGATATTAAGAATGTAATCAACGAGAAGATAAATGCCGGGAAGCGTTTTTACCGGGCCGCTGTTATTTTCTCTTTGCGGCATCAGGGTATCCCAGCCGCCGATTGCTGCAAAAACTGCGGAATAACCATCATTGAATAATGAACTCAGGTTAAAATCACGACCAAGTCTTTTTTCGGTAAATGCCGTTACACCGGAATCCAGAATTCCATCAATCTCCCAGTCAAGCACATCCACAGGGAGTCTGTTCTGTGGCAAGCCAACCCTGAGCAACCCGCCGAGTTGTTTACTCCCTTCATATACTTCCGTATCATGACCAAGCCGATTTAACAGATATGCTGCCGTAAGCCCTTCGGCCCCGCCACCGATAACAGCCACACGTTTCCCGGTTTCCGGGGCTCTCGGGTTATGGACACGCTGACCGGAGTTCATTTCATAGTCAGCGACAAATCTTTTTAGATTATTGATAGCAACCGGTTCGTCAACAAGATTCCGTCGGCATTCAAGTTCACACGGGTGAACGCAAATCCTTCCGCATACAAGGGGAAAAGGATTGGTTTCTTTTATAATTCTTACGGCTTTTGTATAATTACCTTTTGAAATCTGATAGATGTAGGCAGGTATGTCTATTCCGGTGGGACACTCCCGCTGACATGGCGCAGAGCATTCATCAGTTTTATATTCGTGTTGAATACGTCTTGAATAGGAAGAAAGAGTTATAATGTGTTTGGGACAAACGCGTTCACAGGTACCACACCCTGTACAAAGATCCGCATCGACAACAGGAAGGTTATCAGGCCCCATAGAAAGTGCCCCGAAGGGACAGGCACTGACACAGGTTCCAAGGCCAAGACACCCTGCCGGGCATACCTTGCTGCCGCCACCTAATAAAGCTGCAGCCCTGCAGTCATTGATGCCTTCATATGAATATTTCAGATCAGCATCCTTGATTCCATATGTACAACCCGGTAGAGCGATATCAGGCTCTTTCGCTTCCAGCTTTACGCCCATTATTTCTGCTATCTCAACAGCGATTTCAGGCCCGCCTGCTACACATGATGAAGCAGATGCCTTACCAGCTACTATTGCCTCGGCATTAGCACTGCAGCCTGGAAGACCACATCCACCACAATTTGCTCCAGGTAATACCTCACCAATTGCTTCAACACGGGGATCCACCCACACATAAAATATTTTGGATGCTATTGCCAGCCCAAAGCCAACGACTAAACCAAGGCCACCCATAAGATAAACTGCATTTAGCATCAATTCCCCCTTAAAAAAATATAAGTCTGATACAGGGGTTTGCGGTGCATGAAAAAAACCTTAGACCGTAAACCTAATATCAGAATACATAGTGTCTTTCTTTAACTATTTGGTACAGAAGACTCTATTTGTACAACTGTATCACTTATATCAGGATCATAACATATTCTGCAGCAGTTCAGACATCTTTCGCTCTCTGTTTTGGCAGCTTCTTCAGTCAGAACCTGATCAACCTCCACAAAGGATTTTATTCTTTCTGCTACAGGCAGCTCAACCATTTCTGATCTTGCTTTCTTTTTGATACCTTCTACGTGATCAAATATTGTTCCCTTTATAAGTTTCTTATTTAACTCACCGGGAACAGCCTTTATTTTCTCTCCGGAAATATATTGATGTATCGATCTTGCTGCCCTGCGACCACCGCCTATTGCCTCTACAACAAGAGATGGGCCTGTTTGAGCATCACCTGCTGCAAAAATAAAAGGAATACTTGTCTGCAGCGTATCAGGATCACAATCAAAGGTGTTCCAGCGTGTTGTCTTCAGCTCCGCAAGTTTTTCTTTGGTTTCCTTTGTAAAAGATATGTCAGGAGCCTGTCCTATCGCAGTTATTACCATATCTGTTTCAAGCAGGGTCTCGGAACCTTCTATTGGTACAGGGCGTCTCCTCCCGCTAGCATCCGGTTCACCAAGCTCCATTTTCTGGTATTCAAGATGTGTAACGTTACCGTTCTCATCACCTTTAACACTTATCGGGGCCGTAAGAAAGATAAATTCAATACCTTCATGTTCAGCAGCCTCTATTTCAACCGGATTTGCAGGCATTTCATTTCTGGTTCTTCTATAAACAAGGTAGACCTTTTCCGCGCCATACCTGAGCAGATTCCTTGTACAGTCAATAGCTGTATTTCCACCACCGATTACTACAGCGGTTTTCTTTATCGGAAGAGCTTCTCCGCCCGCCAGTCTGGCCAGAAAATCAATACCGGTATAACAACCTTCAAGATCTTCTCCTTCAACCCTGAGAGAAGAGTCTTTCCAAGCGCCAATACCCAGAAAAATGGCATCAAAACCCTCAGATACAAGGTCTTCCAACCCAAAGTCCTTGCCAAAGGTCATATTCAACCTGGCTTCTATTCCAAGATTTAAAATACCCTCTATTTCCCAATCAAGGACTTTTTTTGGAAGCCTGTATTCAGGGATTCCATACCTGATCATACCGCCAAGTTTCGGCATTGCTTCAAATATAGTTACATCATGACCCAGTCTTCTTAAGAAAAAGGCTGCGGACAGTCCTGCAGGCCCACCTCCTACAACAGCAACCTTCTTTTCGGTTAAAGGTGCAACCGATATAGGGTAACGTTTCCCTGAATTCATTTCATAGTCTGCAGCAAACCTTTTAAGCTGATTAATTGATACAGACTCATCTTCTATACCCCTTCTACAGCTATCTTCACAGGGGTGAGGGCATACCCTTCCGCAAGAAAGCAGAAGCGGGTTTCTTTCTCTGATGGTATGAACCGCACCTTCATAGTCTCCTTTTTTAATCTGAGCAATATAAAGCGGGATATTGATTTCAGCCGGGCATGTCTGTCTGCATGGGGCAAGGCAGCCGTCTTCACTGTTAAATGTTAAAAATCTTTCTGAAGGAGTTTTTACTTCAATAATATCCTTTGGACAGGTTCTTTCACATGCACCGCATCCTACGCATTTTTCTTCATCAACAACCGGAAAACCGTCAGGTCCAAGGCTTATTGCCCCAAAAAGACAGGCTTTTACACAATCTCCAAGCCCCAGACAACCGACGCTGCATTCTCTTTTACCGCCATATAACATGGTCTGGGCACGGCAGGTGTTAACGCCCATATAAATATACTGGTCATCAGCCCTGTTGCCGCCTGAACACGGATTATAAGCTCTTGCAGGCTCAGCCAGCCCTGCGTCTATACCCATTATTTCAGCCACCATTTGTGTGGATTCTTCACCTGCAACAATACATACATTTGCAGGGGCCTTTCCTGCTACAACAGCCTGGGCTGCAGAAGAACATCCCGCATATCCACACCCGCCGCAGTTTGCCGCGGCAAGGCAGTCCTGCACCTGCTCAATCCGAGGGTCTTCATATACATAAAAAATTCGTGATGCGACACTTAATACCAGGCCGCAAAAGGCCCCCAGCCCGGCCATAAGTAAAAGTGCTTGAATCATTGTAACTCCTATTAACCAAAAATTTTGCTATCTGTAATATATTCAAAATAAAACAGAAATTATATGATATCTATTTCCTGCCTGATAAAGTAAAAACTGCCCGGATAGGAGGCAGTTTTTATTTTATTATTTTATCTGTTTTTTCATTTTTTTATAATAAAACCGATCCATATCAGCTTAATATGCAAAAACTTGAATCTCAAAATCCGAAACACACACCTTATTAAGCCATCCCTTTGAATGCAAAAAAAGCAAGTGAAAGCATACCTGCCCCTACTAATCCGATTGCCGTGTCCTGGAGAGGTTTCGGTACCCTTGCCAGGATTATACGCTCTCTTATGCCAGCGAATAAAACAAGAGCAAGTCCAAATCCTACAGCATAGGTAAAAGATGCTGTTATTGCCTGAAGAAAACTGTATTCTTCCTTAATATTGATTAAACAGGCGCCCATCACAGCACAGTTTGTAGTAATCAATGGAAGAAAAATACCCAGGCCGGCATAGAGTCCCGGGATTGATTTTTTAAGAAACAATTCAACAAATGACACCAGTGATGCAATTACGAGAATAAAGGACAGTGTCTGAAGATATTCAAGTTTATAGGGTTTTAAGAAAAAATGACTTACACACCAGGTAATAGAACCTGCCATAACCAGTACAAATATAACGGCCATGGCCATTCCAGTGGCTGTCTCCATCTTTTTTGATACACCGAGGAAAGGGCAGTTTCCAAGGTACTGCATCAAAAGGATATTATTAACAAGAATACAACTTATAGCCAGTAAAATATAATCTTCCATTTAACTCTCCTGATCGGTTCCGCTTATTTTTTACCCAGCATATTCATAATGCAGAGCATAAGCCCGAGGCATACAAAGGCTCCGGGGGCCTCTACCAGAAAAGTAAAAGGCTGGTATGATGCGCCCATAACCTCAATCGTCCCATTGTCCACAAAAGGCAACGTTAAAGTCCCTTTACCAAATAATTCTCTAAATCCGGCCAATGTTCCTAAAGAAAGAGTAAAGCCCAATCCCATGCCAAGCCCATCTGCAATGGAGGGTATTACACTATTCTTGGCCGCAAAGGCCTCTGCACGACCCAGGATTATGCAGTTAACAACAATAAGTGGTATAAATATACCCAGCGTTTGATACAGTGGGTATGCCAAGGCCTGCATGAGGAATTGAACAATTGTAACGAATGTCGCAATAACAATAATAAAACATGAAAGCCTTACCTGCTTGGGAATTACATTTTTGAGAAGTGAAATTATTGCATTTGAACAAAATAGAACAAATGTGGTAGCTACTCCCATGCCTATTCCATCTCCAAGGCTCTTGGTTACTGCCAGGACAGGACATAATCCCAATACGAGCCGGAAAGGAGGAATTTCTGCCCATAGCCCCTTTAAAAATTCTTGAGAAACACTCTTTGCCATATATTATCTCCCTGAATTAAGGCTTACATATTTTTACGAATTTCTTCTTTAAGTCTTTTATATTTTTCAATAGAGTCTGCGATTCCTGCACTCACACCTTTTGATGTTACTGTGGCACCGCTCATGGCATCAATATCTCCGCCATCAGATCTTACCTTGAACCTACTGTTAACAGACATACCATTAAATTGTTCAATAAAACCCGTCTCAGTTTTTGCCCTTGACCCGACACCCGGAGTCTCAGTATGAGTGGTGACCCTC
>JASFHE010000167.1:0-10804 GCA_050123415.1 Desulfobacteraceae bacterium
GATAGGTAAGTAAAGTTGGTTGAAATAGGTTCTGTCTAATTTTTTTAAATTCCCGAAAGTGTTCGGCATCTTGTAACCTCCTGATATCATTGAGTATTACAAAAATTCGCCGACACACTAGTGAGAATGTCAAGCTAAATCATGATTTAACACCTTGATTTTATATATTTTTTTGTTTTTCTCATGCAAGTTCTTAACCGGAAATTACTGATTACGACTATTTATTAGTCGATAAAGTAATATATTATGACTAATTATTAGTCATAATCTCTTTTCTATCAAGGGTAAAGATTTACCCTGCCTAAATCCCTTAAAGAACAGGTAGCCAAATTAGCCAAGAGTGATGGCACGAGTATTAATCAGTTTATAGCTATTGCTGTGGCTGAAAAGATTTCAGCCATATCAACCGAGCAGTTCTTTGCGGATCGGTTGAAACAGTCTGACCGGGAATCCTTTAGGGCCATCCTTTTCCGCCCCGGTGGAGAATCGCCGCGAAAGGGAGATGAACTATAACATGTTATTGATCGATCCGGCTGATTTATTCATTTCTTATTGCATTATAAGGATGGAAATAAAGCCGGATTGCATGTTTTGCAAGAATGCCCCCTTTTCCTTTTACATTTGGGGACTATTCATTTTATGTAACAGATTGATATTACAAATTATATTTGATCTTAATTTTCTATTTGGCCATTTTGGCAATATTACCGGATCGGCCAAATAGCAAAAATCATATTGCTGTGATTATCTATTATTACTCTTTTACTGCCTGTCCCGTAAATTTACGGGACAGCATATTTGCCCTGCCCAATACTTTTTAACGTCTTTCCTCTGTTTTCATGGAATTAACTTTAAATCTTAACAGCGTCACCTTTAGGGTTGCCCCAATCCTTCCTTTTATTCTCTCTTGCTAACAAGCCTGGATGAATATTAAGAAGATTTATTTAGTGCGGACAATTTTAAGTAGTGCCCATCCAAAAACTAAAGTTTTTGTTCGGCAGCTGTCAGCACTCAGCGTTCAGCTTTCAGCAAAAGGCTTTTAAAATAAAGACTTAGCTGACGGCTGATAGCTGACCGCTGAAAGCTCCATCCAGAAATTGCCTCTTTCTGGATGGGCACTAAGTAATTATTGATTCAGGTGAGTGCTTGAATGGATTTAATACATGTAAAGGACCAATTAGTTGATTTTCCTGGAGATCTTCGGTTAATAGATAATGACAATTCCCTGATTGAGCGGCTGATACAATCAGGGAGTCCCACCAGGAAAACTGAAATTGATCCTGAATTAACCATGCCCCTTTTATAATATCTGCGTTTATCAAGATCGGGTTCCACGCAATCAGAGAATTCACCTCTTCACGTGCCCTTTGGGTATCCATTCCTGGTTTAAGTTTAGTTGTGACAATTGAATAGAATTCCTGCAGCACCTGGAAACTGATTCGTCCTGTCTTCGATTCCCATAGCGCCTTCATCCAATGCATTGCCAGAGGCTGTTTTTCCTCTTCGGAGGCATCCCGGCTGTAGATAAGAACGTTTGTATCGATAAAGATTTTAACGTTCATGGATTTTTTCACGATTTGGATATTTTGTTCCGGATTCTTTAATAAAGGCAGGAGACTGAGAAATATAGTATTGCATAGATCTTTGGTATGTCTCTTCTTCGACCATTTTATCCTTTAGCATTTCGCCTACCAGTCGCGAGACACTGGTTTCCATTTCTGCTGCACGGATACGTGCCCAGGCAGCAACTTTTTCATCAAGTGTTATTGTTACGTTTTTCATGAGCACAATTATAGTGCTACACGAATTTAGTGTCAAATAATATTTTAGTTTATTTTTTCTAGGGTCTTGTATGCTTAAAGTGAAAGAAAAATACTGTACTACCTGGTGAAATGACGGCAAAACTAATTTGGAAAAAAGGCGAATAATTATTCGCCCTTTCCCGTCCCCAAAATCCTCTCGAAGCCTTAGTTTGTCACCTTGTGCTTCGAGTCTTTGCAGGTTGCTGCGAGCCTCTAAAGCGGGACAATCCTATAGTTATTTAGTTGCTAATAAATTATTGAATTTTAAAAGAGCGCTTTACGAAGTGTCAGATTTTGAATCTTTCCAAATTGTAATAGAAAAGGGGGGTAATATCTTTTAAAATAATCTTGACATGTTTAATATTACTATCTACTATTTCACACAATTGAGTTTCTTACTCCAGCTGAACTAATATTCCTATCTACCCGAACACGTAAATCTCTGTCAAATTTTTTGAACTGCCAATAAAAAACTCATGCCGTTACCGCTAATTTGTCGACAGAGAGGATGCCCTAAAATATAAAGTATCAGCAATTCCAAAGAACTGGGACGAACTAAATAACTCTAAAAACAGATTTGAATCTTTATTTATATTCGGAATCTAAATTTTTCCATTTAAAAGACTATGCTCAAGCAGTATTAACTTATCTTATTTTTAACATAACAATCTTTCAGGAATATCATTCTATTTGTAAAGATACACAGATCTGCTAAATAACTCGTTAGGGGGCTACTATCTCGGATTTCAAAAACAAGGTAATATCGGCAGTATACTTGTTTCCTGACGCAACGGTCAATGCAGTTAACCTTAGGCAGGACAGGATTATCCTCTCGTCAACCTAAGTAAAAAGGAGACGCGCATGAGCAAATTTACTTTTTTGGTTTGGAACATCCGTCATTTCAAAGGATCAGCAGCAAGACTCGACAATGTCGACGCATTTATCTCGGAGACTAATCCTGATGTATTTGGTTTGATCGAATACCAAGGAAAGTCGTCCATTCGAGAACTAATGGTTGATCGTTTTACAGAATACGACTTCGCGGTCACCGACAGCACTGGAAACCTAGAAGTTGTGGTTGGTTATCGACGCGGAAAATTCGATCAGGTCGTGTGGACCCAGAAGCGTCAGTTCAATGATCGAAAGCGCGTACTAAGACCCGGTGCGCTTATTTCTCTGCGTCTGGACGGAGAGTTTTACAACCTCTTATTCCTGCACACCGACTCGGGCACAACGGAAACCGACTACAACAACCGTAAAAAGGTATTCGGCAAAGTATGGAAGTTGCGTGACGCCCTCGCACGCCGTGCCCAATCAGGTAATGCCAATCTGATCGTCCTGGGCGATCTCAATACGATGGGTAAAGGACGAACTATCTCCGGCGAACGAGAAGTCAACTGGCTCGCGCGTACTGCGACCCGTAAAGGGATGCGGATGCTCGACAAGGATGCCAACACCACCTGGAGTCAATGGGGCAAAGGCCCAAGGGGCAATAGACGGAAGCTACGCGTAGCTGAATTGGATGGGCTAAAAGAGTCTAACCTCGATCATGTGATTGCCTCCGACGAGGTTGCATTTGTTGCTCGGGGGGCGAATGGAGAATCGATAAACGTCAAGGGCTGGCAACAGCTAAACGGACGGGACAAAGCCGACTTCCTATGGAACCTATCTGATCACTGCGCCTTGATAGGTGAGGTCGACTAATCCGTCAGGGCCATTCGGGGGTTACATTTCAGACTTTATTGATCGATAACCAGTTCGTTCGCATCGTGGAAGCCCATATTACCCATATTCAATGAATGATCAGACGACGCCTAACCTTATTAATGCACCAGAGAACAAAGGGCACGTGCCTGGTGATTAGCCCGTTAGCCATAAGCATAGGGAGGTATTGATTCAATATGAATGAGACAGCACAATGAGAAAGGGGATATCTTTATTAATTTAGTTGACAATAAAATATTGAATTTTGAAAGAGGATTGTCCCGCTACCCGGTATTTGGCGGCATCATCTTTTCCCTCCAGTTTGACAGCCCAGACCAGAGATTCAGGCCAGCCGTGCTTTTCAGCAACCTGATTGACTGTAAAACCTTTTTTAAAATTGTTATTTGGCGGAAATGCCAGTTTCGGCATTTCCGCCAGATGGTCTCTTGCAGTCTCTCATGCAATTCCCAATCTTGAAGATATTCTGTCCTGCGGTATCCCCAGGTAGTTCATTCTAAATATCTTAAGGTTCAATGCTTCCTGAATATTAGCTCTGAGCTCTGAAATATATGAATCCACTGACTGCCTGGAACGACCGACAGCTTTACTGATTTCCTTTAAGCTTAATTTCGGGTTTTTCCGGTACGCCCGCCTTGCAGTCTCCTTTGCTTCCTCATCATTAAGAAGCCTCGGGCCTATGGCTTTTGAGGCAGCATAAAGCAAAGGATCGGTTCCATTGAGTTTTATGATTTCCGCTTTAACCTCTTTTTCACCGATCCCCTTGTAAGCATTAAACCTGTGCCCCCGCCCAGGATGCGGTATTTTCCGGGTTCATCCGGATGTTTCTGAAGATGAATGGGATCAAACTCAAACCCATCTCTCATATTTTCCTCAAACATGGAGACTCTTTTGTGGTCAATACTGCTTCTGGAATAGATGCTGATATCCGGAACAATATCGGAGGTTTTAATGGATTGTATCTTACTCATTTTATCTCCTTTTGTTTGGAAAGAGGCTTCCGCCGTCGCTAAAGCTATGGCGGGATAGAGAAGCGGTTCAGGCTTAAGACTATTAGGTTTGTTTTATATTTCCTAACAGCTTTTCCCCGGCCCTGCATCTTGCCGCGGAGAAGCTTTAGCGCCTGTCCTCCGTAGCAGGGCTACTGCAGAGGATGGAAAGACTGAAGCTTTAATCTCTAGATGTTGCTTGCCCAAATATATCTTTTCTGTTACAACAAACCATTCAAAATCAAAGCAATTCCTATTACTTAAACGTAAACCCAATATAATGTTAATAGATAAAGCCATGGAAAACCAGATTGAAATTTATACCACACAGGACAACGAAACAGCCGTTGAAGTGAGGTTTGATCAGGAAACAGTTTGGTTGACCCAAGCACAAATGGCAGATTTATTTGAGAGAAATCGTGTTGCCATTACCCAGCACATTGGAAATATCTTTAAGGAAGGTGAACTGGATAAAAAACTGGTATGTAAGGATTTCTTACAGACCACTCAGCATGGCGCAATTAAGGGAAAAACCCAAAGCCGGAAAGTTAAATTCTATAATCTCGACGTAATTATCTCAGTGGGATACAGAGTTAAATCTAAACGCGGCACTCAATTCCGCTAGTGGGCCACAAAACGTCTTAAAGATTATCTCGTGCAGGGCTATGCAATAAACGAAAAACGGCTGGGGCAGAAGAAGCAGGAAGTTCGGCACCTTAAAGATGGCATCCGGATAATAAGCAGAGCTATAGAAGAAAAAGCAGGGGATACCAATTTCGAGTGGCTGGAATTTTATGCTGCCGGGCTTCGGTTACTGGATGACTATGACCACGAAACCCTTGACAGCAAGGGGAAATCAGACGAACCTGTAATATATCCACCATATGAAGAATACATTGCAATGGTAGTGAAGATTTATCCTGTTAAACCTGCGTTATAGTAAACGGCAAATGGAAACCTTTTTGCCAGTAAGCGGTAATATCCGAGATGTTGAGAATGGATGCCTGCATAAATATGGAGGGAAGCAATATCTGAAAAAAGTGAATCCAGGAAATAATTACCAAGCCCTTCTGCTTTTCTTTCATAAAAGTGATACCCTTCGACCATGTCATCTTCAGCAGAATCAAGGAGCTTTATTATCACTTAATGCGCTCCTTAATCCTCTCTTTTACTTGATCAAGGCTATGAAATTCTGCTTTTCCTTCGCGTACACTTAATTCTCTTGCTTTCAGAATTTCACCATGCCATTCAGGCGATGGAACAGATTCCGGATTTTTGCACAGATCATCCCATATCTCTTCCATTACAGCAATCTTGTCTGAGTTTGACATTTCTTCCAAAGGTAATATGAAGCCCATAAAGTCACCCCGTTTAAACAATTTTTTTATTTGGCTGATAATAGAGGTAAATTGTGACAGACTATCAATTAAAAATCAACCTATTCAGAGTATGCGGTACTCTGATATTTTCCTAACAGTCTTCAGGCTAAAACGCTTTAGCCTGCTTTTTTTCGCTGACTTCTGAGTTCTGGTTTTTAAGAATCTTGAATTTTGAATATGGAATCTTGAATTTTTCAATTAATTTGCAAAATTACTTGAAAATCCCTTGCTTTTTCAATCCATTAGTCTTAAATCTAAAGCATTATATCTTTTCGGGTATAATGAATTTCTGCCTTACAAGTCTTTTCGATTTAATCGTTTTTTGGTTGATGATAATTGTTTATTGTTAAATGATCTTTGATACCGCATCATCATATAATAATAGTATTTTTGTCGTCATTCTCCGACTTGTTTATCAGGGCATAGTTGAAAACAGAGACTGAATCGGGGAATCCAGTTGTTTTTAGCATATGATTTTTGAAATCTGTCAATAATGAAGGTCTGATCCTGTTTGGTTTTTCTGTTCATGTAACCAACTGGATTAGCTAGTTATTATAGATATTTTGTATTTTTGGGACATATTGGTTTTCATATTATGCTTTGCTTGTTTTTCCGTTAGTGAAAGTAACGTCCATAGGAAACTAATTAACTCAGCGGATATTTTAATTTTTTATTTCATTATGGACCATAAACCACACGCCGCTACGAGGTGCATTACAATTTTATTGAATAACGGTCTGAAGAGGAGTATTTGGAGAAATGAAAATCTTAGAAATTCTGGAAAAGTATTCTGATGCGGCAATTGATCAATTAGCTGCTGATAAAGTCGATGAATCGGCAAATTTAAGATTACCAAGAACAATAATAGTCCAAGAAATTGTCTCAGCACTAAGTTCCTTAACCTATATTGCGGGAGCGTTGGCACCATCCCGACCACCCACCTACGCATTTATAAAACTGCTTCTTGAAGCACCTGATTACATACTGCCGGTAGAAGGTTATCAAGAAAAGGTATTACAAACTACAAAAGAAATGACTACCAAAGCTAAAACAGGCAAGGGACTTTCTGCCGAGAAAAACTACCAGCTATATATCAATGTTTTAAAAAACGCCTGGGAAAGCAATAACGAAATAGATCGAAGTGAAGCCCTCTTATTAGAGGCTTTACGAAATGAACTCAGTATTTGGACTCGTGAACATTTGTTGTTGGAGCATTATCCTGATATCAGGCAACTTTGGGATGTAAATGGCGCTTATGTATCTGCTCGAAACCATTTGCTGCTTACCGGATTAGCTCTTACATTTGAAAATAATTACGTTTTAGCTGAAGAAGTCGTTTTACAAATCCGCAGAGTTTGGGGAATTGATTTAGAAAAAGAGGCTTATAAAAGGCTTTTAAACGGAATGAAAAATGAGCAGCTTCACAATGCTTTGGAAAAAACCAGTTTGCAGGTAAGCGGCAGCAAAGAAGAAAAAATACAACGCTTGATTAACGCTTTAGTGCCCCCATCTGAATTTTTGGATTTTCTGCACATCGATGAACTGAGAGAATATTGCCGACAAAATAAAATCCAAGTATCCGGCAGAAAAAATGAGGTTATCTCAAACATTGTTGATTATTTTGACCAAGACGAGGATTTAAGAACCAATGAGGAAGAAGCCGTCGAACCATTATTGCCCACAGAACCAGAAGAAAGAGAATTGAGTGATAGGACTCTTACCCGGCTCTTTCAAAGTCTAACTAATGATCAGTTATATGATGTTCTTGCTCAAAGCCATCTACGGACCAGTGGGAATAAAGACGATAAAGTCAAAAGATTAGTTGAAAGCCCGTGGTCTGAACGATCAATGTTAAACTGTCTTAGAAGAATTGATCTCTCGAATCTATGTCGCAAACTGGGAATCCAAGTGTCAGGAATAAAAAATGAATTGAGCGAAAGATTAATTGAAGGCGCTACAATAAGTTTCAATGAAATTACAGTAAAGGCTGTTGAACAAGATCAAGAAAGTCGTCTCGAAGCAAAATCCGAAACTATACCCGATGAAACAAGCGATGTAAGTGATCTTGTAGATTCAAAAACCCACTCTGAACCGCCTGTGGGATACAAGGAAATCTCCAAAGAATTTTCCGAACTCGATCCGGATGAACAAATAATTCTTGCACTGATCAAAGATACCAAATCCCTGACTGAATATGATATTGAACGGGCAAGCCGCCGACATGGGCTGGGATGGTTTTTAACAAAAGCGCACATGTCCGAGCTAATGGCAAAATTAAAAAAATCAGGTAAGAATCCGCTTAGAGTTAGGAGCGTGAGAAGTGTTAATATCTACGAATGGATTGGCGAAAGGCTGACAGAGAAAGTTTCAATCGAACGTCGATCTGCCAGAGATGTTATAGATGCCCTGAGACAGGGCGTAGTTCCCGATAGAAATCTGGATTTGCTAACCATTGGTCAAACAAAACCGCGCCAGCATTTAAAAGAACTATTAGACGAAGCTCGAAACAACAAATCTCCCTTCAAATTCATTCGCGGCCCTTATGGAGCCGGAAAAACCTTTTTATGCTCATTGTTAAGAGAATACGCTTTAAATAATGAGTTTGCTGTTTCCACTGTCAACATCGGCCCCGATCAGCCCTTATCTGATTTGCCGATATTCTTTTCCGGTTTAATCAATGGATTGCGCACTTTTGAAAAGCGCGATTCAAGCGCCTTAATCGATATACTTGAATCATGGCTTTTAAATATTCACCGGAAAACCGCGCAAATCGAAGGAGTAACAACCTTTGATTTTTCTACACAGAAAAAACTCACATCGATTGTTGAATGCAGAGTTGAATCCGAACTGGCTTATTTAGCCGATCTTGATTCCGGTTTTGCTCCCGCTTTGCGTGCTTTCTATATTGCACGAAGCAATAGTGATCAAGTGACTGCATCCACTGCTGTAGCCTGGTTAAGTGGCAGCCGATCTATGTCAAATCGTAATCTCAGCGAAATTGGTGTAAAAGGCTATCTGGAACCTAATCAAGTTTTCCCAAGAATCAGGGCATTGCTTGAAGTTATTAAAGGGGCTCGGTATCAGGGATTACTTCTTTTAGTAGATGAATTAGAATTAATCAGAAGGTTTCCTCACACTCGCCAGCGCGAACAAGCCCTTGAAATTCTTCGCCTGCTCATTGATGAATCAGGCAAAAACGGGCTTCCCGGCTGCTTACTTGTCTTTACCGGAACAGACTCTTTCTTTGAAGATGATCGCGCAGGGTTAAACAGTTATGAAGCATTAGCTGAACGGGTTATCGTTCCCAATGCTCCCGAAGGTATGATAAGCATGCGTCAGCCGGTTATTGTCTTGGAAGGATTGAATCATTCAAAACTCCTGGCTGTGACGGGTAAAGTCAGGGACATTCATGGAATTGCCTACAACTGGAATAGCCAGGAGCGTTTGCCTGATGAAGCCTTAGAAAAGCTGGTACAAGATTGGACAGCATTCGGGGAAGAAAGTATCAGCAGAAAACCACGGCCGGTATTAAGAGAATTAATCAATATTCTCGATTTATGTGAGGAGAATCCCGGCGTTTCCTATAATGAATTATTTCAGATCAGCAACGACGAAAAAAACATTGCAGCACAAATAACGGATATTTTAAACTAATGAGCACGACTTCCTTGCGAGAAACATCAACGTTGCCCGCAATTCATCCGGGACTTCAGAAAATCATTACAGAAAAGGGATGGAAGGATCTCTCACCGATACAAAGAGCTGCCATCCCCATAATTTTAAACGGAGATGATTGCATTGTCGAAGCGCCAACCGCTGGTGGGAAAACCGAAGCGGTTCTCTTTCCTGTTTTGACTCATATCGCTCATCGGAAAAAATCCTCAGTTCAAATTCTTTATTTAGCTCCTCTCCGTGCCTTGTTAAACGATATTGAGTTGCGCGCTGAAGCCTATGCCAAAGCATGTGGATTGCATTCTTTTAAATGGCATGGCGATGTAAGTCAAAAGGAAAAACTTGATGAACTTCGAAATCCTTCACAATTGTTGCTCACAACCCCCGAATCTTTAGAAGCTATCCTTCTGAGAAAGGCAGGATGGCACTGCTTCTTTGCCGATCTTGACGTCATTATCATAGATGAGTCTCACAATTTTGCATCAGGAGATAGAGGTGCCCACTTGATCTCATTATTATCGAGATTGGAAAAATCCATCCACCGAAATCCACAAAGAATTGCTGTTACAGCAACCATTGGAAATCCCGAACAGATGTTAGAATGGTTAGCAGGTACAGACCGGAAAACCGGCAAACGAATCCATGTTAATTCTATAATTGAGAAAGAAAAAGATTTTGAGATACTATTTTTCGATGAACGGAATAATTTAGATGAACAGCCTGAGACTTTTGCCAGTTATCGTCAGTTTAAATCTCTATATCAATTACTTCCTTTAAAAAAATCGATTGTATTTGGCGGTTCGAGAACTAATACCGAATCATTGGCTAGTGCCATTAATCAAATGAACAATGTAAAGGGTTCAAAAAATTCGGTTAAAGTTCGTACGCATCATTCCGCTGTGAGTAAATATTATCGTGAGGAAGCTGAAAATTTAATCAAATTACGGGATTCTATCGAAAGTGGATTAGAAGCAATCATCAGCACCTCTACGCTTGAGTTGGGTATTGATGTCGGCGAACTGGATCAGGTGGTTCAAATCGGGGCGTTGTCAAGTTCAAGCGCCTTTCTTCAACGAGTTGGAAGAACCGGTCGGAGACTGAATAAATCCCAATTTTTCAGAGGACTATGTACATCTGAAGAAGATCTGATTTTGCTTTCGGCAGTTGTGAGTTTAGGTCAGAAGGGAATTTCGGAAACAATACATTTTCCTACAAAAGCATTTCATCTTTTAGCCCACCA
>JASFHE010000168.1:0-10753 GCA_050123415.1 Desulfobacteraceae bacterium
GGTCAAGCCGTGGAATGACGTAGGTGGTGATCCGGTGAAAATGGTTGTTGCGATTTCCTTAAGTCAACAACATTGGGATTTACTCCTGACCGGTTTCCGGAATCTGTAATATCTGGTGATGGGTGAAAACCTGGACTTACATTCCAGGCATTTTCGTAGGGTGGCATTTTACATGCTATCGCAGTTTTAAAATCCATCCATCTCAATCTCAACATCCATATCACCTGCATCATAGGCTGCATCTTCACTCCATGTACTGTCTGTGCCAAGATACTCACCCAGTGTCAACAAATAATCCTTTTCAGCCGCAGGTATAAATACCTTAATCAAATCAAAAAAATTATCCGGCCCATCCGGTTTGTTTTCGGGATCACTCTTTATTCCTTTAAGCTCTTCAAGCCCCGTTGGTCCAAGATTCACTAACCGCCCTGAATTCGGCATACTAAGTAATGCCTGTACCCAGTACACATGATCCTGTTCCAGAAAAACCCTGCTGGCAGGACTCAGACTCCCCGGTTTTAAAAGCTCTGCTCCTGCCGCTGCCATACGAACCTGCCAGTACGGGTCTGCACATGCATTGTTAGCAGCATCAGACAATTGTTTATATCCTCTTTCTGCCAGCGTAATGAGCGCAGCACTACGCTTCCGGAAATCTCCTTCATCTTCAAGCCAAGATATAAGCGTTTCTTCATCATCCGGCACTGTCTGATCTCCCATAAACATAGTCCTGAAATCTTTAAAAATAGACATGGCATAGGATGATGGTAAATCCTGATTTGTTTCATTTTCAGAGATAACCGCTTCCAGCCGCGTCTGAAGCTCCCTTCCTATGGCATCAGGATTTTCCCAGCCAGACTGCTTTATAGCGGCAATAATGCGTTTACCTTGAGAATAGGTTGCCTGGGGCAGCAAATTAAAAATCCCGGAATATTCTTTATTTTTTAACAGGACTTCAAACTGGATATCTATATCTTTTTCACCGGGGGAATTTTTTCTGCCGCCCCTGTCAGTTTTAAAGACAGCCAACAACCGTGTGTCACCGCTTTTTCTTATTCTGGAACCAATTGCCTCTTTAAGGCCATCCGATCCGTTTTCATACCAGTACCTGAGATAAGACTGCTCAAAATCAATATCATGATAAGTTTCAAGATCATCCGCCAAAAAATAAAAAAGCGCCCGTTCTGCGGGATTATCAGGCTGCCGGTTCATTTTGTTAAGGCAATAAGCAACTTTTGATTCCGGGTTTTGTTTTGTAAGATGATTCGCAGCATTGCCATTCAGGTGTGTAAAGGTATTATGAGACGCCATTGTCATGGCTGAACGAAACCCGATAATGAGGTCCGGTTCTCCGGGCTGAGGAGGCTCCGGCAGACGCCGCGGAAGTCTCCTGGGGTAATTGATACTCCAGGAACCGCCCCGCAGAACCCGGCAGCTCGATTCTCCGGGAGGTTTAAAATCACCTTCCGCATATCTGCTGTAGGCATCACTTTCGTAGTTATCGTCACACCACTCCCATATGTTTCCACTCTGCTGAAAGGTACCCATGGTACTTGCATCTTCCGGATGATCATATACCGGGGTTGTACCACCATTTGGACCTCTCAGATTATCAAAGCCAAACCTGTGGCCGTTCTCCCAGTCATTACCCCATGGGTATTTAAACGCACCATAGCCTCTTGCGCATAATTCCCATTCTGCCTCTGTGAGTAGTCTCAACCCGGCCCATTCACAATATGCCTTTGCATCATGCCAGTTGACATGTCTTACGGGATGGTCAGAGTGATCTTTATTACCTGGATAACCTCCACCTTTATATCCTGTTTTTTCTACAAAGCATTTGAATTGTTTTACTGTTACACAGGTTATGCTGATGTAAAACGGATCAAGCCAGTGAAGATGGCCGGGTTTTTCGTTGTCGTCAGCATCAGGATCAGTGTCATCCGATCCCATCCGGAACCACCCGCCGGGCACCAGAACCATTTCTGTGCCGTCTTTGGGATTTATGTAATACCATGTAATTTTGTTGGGCATAAAATAAAGCTCAAAGGGGAAAGTTCAAAGCTTAAAGCTGTAAGTAATAAAAAAAATCCTGTCTATCCTGTTAATCCAGTCTAGTGCCCATCCATAAACTGTCATTTTAGAATGGCAGCGGTCAGCTATCAGCGTTCAGCTTTCAGCAAAACACTTTTTAAAACAAAGTCTTAGCTGACGGCTGATAGCTCCATCCAGATTTTTGTTCTTTCTGGATGGGCACCAGTCTAAAAAACATTTATAATTCCCAGCCCGCTCTCGATAACCTCACCCTGTTCCGTAATAATGATTTCCGTTTCAGGCAAATTAAAAAAATCATCCTTATTATATCTTTTACTCAAAACCCTTATTTTCTGGTTTTTAGATGACGGCCATATGCCGGGCGGATTGGATAGTTCTCTGCTATATAATCCTTCAATAAGAATATCTATCGCAGCCATTAACTCCCTGCCGCCTGAAAGCTTAAAAATATCTTTTTCAGTTCTGCCGGAAAACATTAATACAGATAAATCCGTTTTTTCTTTTATGGCTGTTAAAAACCTGTTAAGCGGCTGAAGCTGTTCGGTCGGCTCCCCGCCGCTTATGGAAATCCCCTCTATTCCTTCAATGGAAACAGCCCATTCAATCAGTTCTTCTACCGGCGCATCTCTACCGCCCTTAAAATCCTTAAGCCCCGGATTAAAACAGCCCGGACAGTCAAAAGGGCAGCCCTGCATCCATATAACCGCCCGGTTGCCAGGGCCATTGGCCCGGCTTTTATTTAGTCGACTGTGTATTCGTATTGAGTTTTCGGGCGCTTTGAGCATAATTATTTATATACCATGCTGGTAACTCAGGTTTGAACTTTAATAATATTTAATTCAAATAAACTTTTTACGCAATGCTTCAATTTGCTCCTCATTTAAAGGTTTAATATCACCTATTGAACCGGTCATAATACACGATTTGGCTGAATATTCGGCCACCTCAATAAAGTCAAGGGTTTGTAATAGATCCTTCCCTGTTGTAACAAAAGCTAAATTCGAAATTATTATGGCAGGCGTATTTTTTGAAAGATTATTAATCAGGATAGAATCATCCGACAGAAAAGCATCAAAAGAAATTTTCGGTATATCCTGAAGCAATATCCAGCTCTCCGGGATAGTTCGCACTTCTAACCCGGCATTAGTTATTGCATAGGCCATTAAGTTAGCTGGAAAAGTAATTGTTATGGCATTTATTTCCGGATATTTGCGGTATATTTTCTCATGAAGTGCAGTAAACTGGTCCGGTGTTTTACCCTTCTCCGGTTTTCCATCTATAATACAAACTAATTCTTCAGGCTGTAATTTCCAACGGTCGCATTTATCTGGTGTGATAATGAAATTGTTCGCAGTTGTCCTCGCAGAAACTGCTCCGAAAGCACTATTTAAAATTCTCAGATTACATGCTCTTTGAACTATTCTGCAGATATCATTTCTCACTTCTTCATCAGATCCTTGAACAACATCACAGGTACTATCAGGCATGGTTACATCAAAGTACTGCTGAACAAGCTGAAACTGCTCATTGGTTAAACTTTCAGAAACTCCGATATTATTCGCACTAATGATTGTATTTGAAACCTGTTCAAGCGCCTCCAGTCGTATAAATGCATCCTGCATACTGGTACCAACAACAACCAGACCATGATTTTCCATGATAACGCATAATTTATTGTTATCAGTAAAAGCATTGGCTATTATATTGCCCAGTTCAATACTACCCGGTAATTCATATGGAGCATATCCAACTTCTCCGCATATCTCTCTCGCTTTTGGAAAAACAGCAGTGTCGGGTATTTTTCGGGTAATACTATATGAAACTAAGGCGGGTGGATGTGCATGAATAATTGCTTTTATATCACTACGAGCTTTGTAAATTGCCTGATGAAAAGGATATTCAGAGGAAGGCTCGTGCTTCCCTTTAATGCTGTTATCTTTTTTGATACAGCCGATATCTTCATCTTCCAGACTACCCTTATCAATAGCCGAGGGAGTAATCCATATAGTCCGGTTATCATCAATAAGTGAAATGTTTCCCCCTGAAAGGGTTGTCATGCCAAGCTGGTATATTCTCCTAATCGTTTCAACTATTTGCTTTTGAGGCGTTATCATTATATTGCCCATTTTATAAAATGTATTTATAGTCCAATAATCAGGCCATTGGATTTTATTCTTCATGGGGAAAAACCATTTCCCCGGTAATACTCAAATCATAACCATCCAGCTCTTTTGCAAGGGATTTAAAATCATCGCTGCGAAGAAGGTCGAGAAACAAATGAATACCACGGTCAAAAAAACGCTCCTTTAAAACAATAAGGTCAAATCTTTCCATACGCATTGGAATAAAGTCAAGATCAAACAGTGAGGCAACAGTTTTGATGGCTGGCCCTGCATCCGCTCTACCTGAAAGCACTTCGAGCCCAACATCCAGATGCTGCTGCATCTCAATATCATATCCTTCTATTGTATTCCCGTCTATGCCGGCTTTTTTAAGTTCACCATCAAACATAAGCCGGGTTCCGGTTCCATGGGGGCGGTTAACGATCTTTATTCCATTTTTCTTAAGGTCTTCCACCCCTGATATCCCCCCGGGATTCCCTTTTTGGACTAAAATACCCTGCTCTCTAAGACAGAAATTAACTACAGCCGGTATCTGTCCCAGTTCCTCATTTACAAAATTAAAGTTATATTCCTTCTCGTTTCCCTGAAGCAAATGACTTATTGCCATATGACAAAGATTGTTTTTTAAGGATTTCAAACCACCAAGGCTACCCATATTTCCAAAAACAGCCGCGTGTTCGGGAAACTGCCTGTTAAAAAGTATCATGGTTTTTTCCAGAAGCACATCATTGCTTCCGCATACTATGAGAAGGCCATGGTAAGGCGGCAGGGGATTTACAGCTTTAGGGCAATTTATTATCTGGCCTTCAAGCCATTGTTCAACAAGGTGTTTTGGAAACAGCCATTTTCCGGTGGCCTTTACCGCCGGAAGGCCTTTTTCATTGATGATGGAATAAACCATCTTTCCATTTATATTGAGTAACTCCGCTACCTGCTTTGTGTTTAGAAATATCTTCTCTTCCAACTACATGCCTCCAAAATGAGTCTTGATTTTTTGGCTTAACCGGAAACCATTTTCAGTGGAGTATTTAGCATGAACCTGTTCATTATATAGGGCTCAAGATCTCTAAAACTTTTCTTCACCATGTCAATATTTCTGACTTCGATGATAATCTTATAAACCTTTGACAGATCAAGCAGATCCAGGACATGCTCCCAGTCAAGTGTACCGTTATCCAACCCAAAATGATCATCCCTTGTTCCGCTGTTATTGGATGCATGAATATATACCACCCTGCTTTTCACATTCCGAATAAAATCATCCATATCACATCCAAGGAGTCTCTTTCCGCTGCTGTTATTAAGGTGCCCTATATCCAGTACATATCCAAGATCATTAAAACTCTCCAGTACATCATAGGTATCACGGGCAATAAAATGTGAATCGGACTCATACATCATCATGATATTTAAATCCGCAGCATAATTAATCACATCTTTAAGCCTTTTCTTATTTTCAATTGTAAGCTTTTCACAATTAAGATGAAACACAAACTGCTCAATACCAAGTATAGAACACATGTCCAGCTCTGCTGTCAGTATTGCGAGTTCGGCATTTGTAAAACTGGCATTGGAATGGAAAACCCCTCTGGTTCCTGAGTGGATGCTTAAGTTATACCCGCGGATATAACGTTTCACTTTTTCCAGAAAATATAAATCAAAATAGAGCTTGGAATTAAGTCTGTTGATTTCAACAGTCTCATATCCAAGAGAATTTAAATATTTATACCACTTTGATTCATGAATAATTTGTGTTGTAATTCCTATTTTCGGTATCATTTTTTATCGTTTTTTAAATAATCTTTTATAATAGAAAAGAGGATCCAATACCGTACATCCTGCATATGAATCCTCTCTTTATAAACCAGCAGTGTTGTGTCAACGATTCAGTGTCGCTATGTGTCATTTCGAGCAGCGGGAGAAATTTATTCGTAGGGTGGTGTTTTACACACCACCTTGTAGAGACAAGGCATGCCTTGTCTCTACATAAAATCCGGTCGGGAATAAATCCCGACCCTACAAAAATACTTATTGAAATGACAATCGATGCATGACACGACTATGCAGCTCCGAGTTTATTATTCTTTTTCAGAACACCGGCAACATGTTTCATTCCGAGCTTTTCAAGGGTCCTTTGTGTCGGGTATCCGCTATCCGGGTCCCAGCCTTCTAACTTGTAATAATGAGTCTTCCAGGTTTCCACACCTTTTTCGCTCAAATACATTTTACCTACGTTTTCGAATGACCATGTTTTGCCGTTATACACAGGCAAAGTGTTGGTAAAACTTGCACCGGATGCGCCAGGCTTGTACATGTATCCTGCGAATTTTTCATTCTCTTTATGCCTTCCCTGCAAGGCGTAAATGGCTCTTTTTAAAGTCCATGCTTTACGCCCTATTTCCATCCCTTCTAAAAAAGTCTGGTTTTTACCGGTAACGGCATTGTATAAACGCGGTTCTCCGAAAGGAGTGCCTTTATCGCCCATACCCGTCGGTTTAGCCCAGTTCCAGTCGCAGAACATGAGCGATTCTTTGTAATAGGTATGATAATGCATGCGCCATGCCACAAGTTTTGCCTTATGTTCGGAGTAAATTCCTGTTTTGTAGGCCTGATCATTGTCCCAGCTGTAATCAAACATGAACGGGTCATCGTCGTAAGGAACAAATGCTTTGGTTAAGTTCAGGACAAATTCTTCAGGATTTTGATTCTGCTGCTTTTTAGCGCCGCCAAAACCGCTGCTGCCGCCAAAGCCGAGCATCATAAATACCATCTGAAGTACATGATCGCAAATGTCCCTTGAATCAACCAGATCACCGTAACCCCATGTAACTTCAGCCATTGACCAGTGATCAGTGTGGCCCCATGCAGGACAGCGCAGGAGCCCGTTTAAATCATCGATTCGTCCGATCTTTTCAGCGAAACGCACAGCACCGTCAGCAATAAGGCCGCCGAAACCTTCACGGGTTGAAATTATCTTTGCATAAGTCTCTGCAAAATCATAAGTGCCATACTCATCCATTTTCAGCGGTGCAGTATCAACAGATATCTTTTTCCCGTTAACTGTTACATATTTGCCGGGTCCTATTACTCCCATGTCATACAGGCGCTTAATATAATATCCAAGACCTGATGCTTCCGGTGTCTCAAGCGGAAAGTCTTTACCTGAAGGACCGAACTCTATTCCGCCGAAACAGGTGTCAAAGGCGTTCAATGAGTATTGCTGGAGAAGAGGATTGGCTTTCTTTGCTTCATGTTCATTCTTCTTTGCGGGCTTGTGAATATCCGCCCATGTTGTTTCCATACACCCGTCCTGATCCCTGTCATCCGAACCTGCATTTCCCCTGGTGCGGCAACCTCTTACGCAGCTTACGCATGAACTTTTAGCCTGTTGAGGTCCGCCGAATCCGGCGAATCCGCCCATTCCGCCGCCAGCCCCTGCATACCATTCTCTTGTTTCCAGTAATAATTTGGGGTCAGCAACCTTAAAACCGCCTGTTCCAATCACTGATATTGCTTTAAGTTTTTTAGAGCCGAATACACCGCCAAATCCGCCAACACCTGCAGCCGCGCCTCCACCATGCTGTAATGACGCTATCCTGCTTAGATTTTCACCTGCCTGACCTGTACATATAATAGCCGGTTTATTAAGAGTATATTCATCTCCTATTGACCTCCAGTCTCTTTTACCGTCTCCTGAACTTCCGGTCTGCTGTCTGACAATCTCTTTCTGTGTGTCCCATGTATGAAGGCCCCAGAGTTTTGAAGCATCCTCCAGCGTAACTTTATCATTTATTATATTAATATAGACTGGTTTATCGGATCTTCCCTGAACTACAATACCGTCCCAGCCTGCATATTTCAGCATTGTGCCGAAATCGCCGCCAATATTGCTTCTTGTAAACCAGTTAACCGGCCATCCCTGCGGTGATAAACCGGAAACGCTGGTCCTTCCGGCATATGGTATGCCTGCTCCTGAAACCTGACCATTCATAATACTTATTATATTTCTCGGATCATAGGCATCCTGAAGGTCCCAGTCTCCGGGTTTCACACAGAGATCCCAAAATAAGGCTATAGCGGTTCCATAGCCACCTCCAAACTCTTCATATTTAGCTGTATCTATTGATTCGATCTTTTTATTGGTAAGGTCAACCTTTAATATTTTTCCTGCGAATCCTGGTGACGCCATAAAGTTTCCTCCTGTCTACTAATAATATCTATATTATCAATATTATTTATCTGAATAATTTTATTGTCTGACAATCAATTAGCAATTTTGCACCTAACTGATAAACTTAAGAGCTTTCTGCGGGCATATAGAGACACAGGCCGGTTCGCTCTTATTATTATAAGGAGCATTGGTACAGAGATCGCATTTTAATGCTTTTTCATTTTCGGAATCCCAGACCGGGCGTCGTGGAGTATAAATACAGGATTCAAAGCATGTCTTGCAGCCTACACATTTATCTTTGTCAATTATTCTTACATTGCCGTTTTCAGTATCTATGTGACATGCCTCGGTTGGACAGTTCTCAACACATTTCGGATCATCGCATTGCCGGCAGGTGAAACCCATGATGTCATTCGGAAAATCATCAAACACATATCTGCTGATTTGTATTCTCGATGTTGAAAGGCTTACGCGACCTTCATGGGCAAGCGAGCATGCAATCATACAACTCAAACACCCTGAACAAAGTGTACCGTCATGTTCAACATGACCCTTTGCTTTCGGATACTCTTCAGAGGGTGAGGTTCCGGCAGCCAGCAAATCTTTTGCATGATATGTGGTTACAATACTGCCTGCTACTATTGAACCTCCTTTAACAATAAACTCACGTCTTGATAATTTATCATCTCGAACACCTTTTTTCTTATCGTCTTTTTTGCTCATATAAACATGACCTCCGGTTTTTCTATTTTTAAAATAGATTGGTAATTGGAAATTGAACAATTTGTTTTTTGCTACTTTTCATGTATAAATTCTTCATACACTGAATGTCTTTTTTAAGCGGGAGCACTTGGAATGCTCCCGCCACGTGAGAGTGGGGAGAGATGGAGGTCACCCTCCCCTAAAAAAGATGGTGCTGTGCATTTAAATTAAGCACCCAGCTTCCCTCTTTTTTCCATTGTATCGGCTACATGCTTCATTCCGTAGCTTTCAAGCCTTTTTCTTGTCGGCCATCCGTTTTCCTTGTCCCATCCTTCCAGTTTATAGAAATGGGTTTTAAAGTCTTCCACCCCCTGCCTGTCCAGATACATTTCAGGGGCCTCATCAGAGCGCCATTTACCGTTTTCATAGATGGGAACTCCTCCAAAGAATGTCATACAGCCTGCACCGGGTCTGTACATAAAAGGAGCAAATATCTCAGTCTTTCTGCTTCTTCCGTGCATTACCCTGATAGCGCGTTCCATTGTCCAGATCTTCTGGCCGATACGCATTGTATCCTCAAAGGAATCATTCCTGCCCGTAACCGCCTTGTAATATTTCATCTCGATTTCAGGGGTAATGGTCATAAGAGAGGGCAGGAACATCTCGCAGAATGCCATTGATTCATTCCAGAATGAGGCGTAATACCTAGAAAAGGCCACCTCTTTTGCCTTATGTTCCGAATACAGGCCGGTTCTCCATGCCTCTTTGCCCTTCCATGCATAGTTGAACATGAAGATATCGTCAGTATAGGGGATTGTCTTTTTTGACAGTGCTTCCAGTTTTTTCTCAATGGGCGTCCCGTCCTGTGATGGTCCAACCGCACCCACCAGTCCGTGCCAGCTGGGATCACCCGCACCGAGCAGGTAATTATATGCCCATTCTGCAGTCGGGAGTGTCCAGTGTCCGGTTGCGCCCCAGGCCGGGAATCGCAGTGCACCATTCTCCAGGTCTTCCTCCAGCCTTCCCCACTTTTCGGCAGCGTGCAGGCAACCTTCTGCCAGGGCATCACCGATACCTACCCGCCGTGAAACCGCATCCAGGAAAGCCTTGCGGAATTGCAGACTTCCCCATTCTTCCATGGGCAGTGGTGATGAATCGATCTTCTTTCCCGGTCCAAGTTCGCCGATCTCATAAAGATATTTTATATACCAGCCAATGCCGGTCTCGACAGGCACCTTTTTATGAAAGAATTCAGGCGCCCCCGGAATATCAGACAGAAAAAGACCGACAAAATGAGCTCCCCAGCCGCTGGCTCCATATCTCATCAGGGCCTCGGCTGCAAGGTCCTGCTCCCCGGGCTCTGCGGTTTCGAGCCAGAACTGATCAACACACATTGTCTCACCGCCATAATAACTATTCCTGCGCCGGTCTGCTCTTAGGCATGGATTGCATGAGGCTGAACCGGGCTTGGACGGTCCGAAAGATCCGGATGTAATATTACCCACATCCATATGCCAGAGTCTCGCATCAAGGACACCTTTGGCATCCGCCATTTTAATGCTTTCCGTACCTATCACACTGATGGCCTTCAGTTTCTTTGCCCCGAACACCGCTCCATGACCGCCCACTCGGCCGCTGACACCGCTGCCGGTGATAAGGGCCGCCAGTCTTGACCTGGCCTCACCAACAGGGCCAATACAAAGTA
>JASFHE010000169.1:0-10718 GCA_050123415.1 Desulfobacteraceae bacterium
CTCTTGCAAAATTCCTTTATTACCATAAATTATCATGTCAACGAAAAGTTAGATCTAATAATTTCAAGCAGTTATGAAATATGGCTTTTCGCAGAATGACAATTATATTGAATTTTGCAAGAGGCTCCTTTTATAAAACATTCCTGGAAAATTGATAATTATGTGGTTATTTGTTTTGTTGTGGAGGTGATTTTTTATTCCTTTTCCGGTATACCATTATTTCATAGCCTTTGGGCTAAATGGGCATTGTTTGGATTGTTTACCTTGAAAGCCCTCGAAATCACCGCAGTGGCTATGAAAGTTTCTGTACTATCACGCGTTGGTCGTCCGAAAAAAGAAAAACGCCATATTGGTAGCCACGAACGAATGATTGTCCTTGCAATGATTAATTACCTTGAATTGATAGTAATCTTTGCTACATTCTACCGTCTTTTTCAAAATAAATTATTAGGCGCAACAACCTTTTATGATCCGCTCTATTTTAGCGTAATGACCCAACTAACTATTGGTTACGGCGATATTACACCTCTCGGCGCTCTAAAAATATTAGTCTGCGTTCAGTGTTTAATAGGTTTATTCGTATTGGTTGGTGTAATAGCAAGGTATATTGCACTACTGCGCGCACCTATATCCTTCTCAGATTAAAATACATTACAAGGGGAGATTCCAGATTCCTCCGTCGAATGTATTATCGCAAGCAAAAAAGGAAAATGGGATTGGGACATGACAACTTATTGATAGAAAGTCAAGATGGTAGGTCTTGAATCTTTCCAAATGTGAAAAGCTAGAAAGCTAATATCCTTTTAGATCATTTTATCTTAAAAGGGGACTGCGAAGCAGTATTTAACAGGACAGGCAACGGAAAACACGAAAGATATCTCCATTATCAAGAGGGCCAGTTTCAAAATGCCCGATTTTGATCAATCTCTGTGTCAGACTCAAATTATAATCCTCGAAATACCCCGTGTATTCCTGTGGTTAAAATTTTCGTTTTCCTTGATCTTGACCAAACTTGAACGTTTTGAAACTACCTCAATATTATTGAGAAAATAGAACGCAATCTTGACACGTATTATGTGTACACTTATAATGTGCTAACATGTTAAACAGGAGAAGGCAATCATGGCGAATATAACAATCTCTATTAGTGATGATCTTCTAAAGATGGGAAGAGAATACGCAAAAACCCATAATACTTCATTAAACGCTATCATAAGAGATCTGCTTGAAAAAAACATTTCCTCGGTATCAGGTGAATGGTTTGAAGAATGTGAACGGCTGATGGACAGAGCTCAAGCGGATTCCAAAGGCAAAAAATGGAGCCGGGAAGAGCTGTACGATGTCTAAAATATTCATAGATACCAATATCCTTATTTACAGCCTGGACAGGCATGATCCTGAAAAGCAAAAAAGGGCAAGAGAGTTGTTAAAGAAAGCAGCTTTCGAACACTCCGGTGTTATTTCAACACAGGTATTGCAGGAATTCTATGTTACAGCCACCAGGAAACTGGGCGTTGACCCTATACTGGTAAAAGAAATGGTCAATAAATTTAAGAATTATGAGACCGTTCTGATAACAACGGAAATGATAAAAGATGCGATCGACTGCAGCATCCTCCAAAGGCTTTCATTCTGGGATTCACTTATACTTATTGCAGGAGAAAAGGCGCTGTGCGAAACGATCTGGACCGAGGATCTGAACAACGGTCAGGTTATTAAAGGGATAAAAGTTATAAATCCATTCATCATTTAATCCGGTTGAAATATTCCCGGGAATATCCTTTCTGTTTAGCGGATTCAGTAAAATTATCTATTGCCCCTGCTTGATAAAGATATTAGAATCATCTTATCAAATAAATGATTGGGAAGTAAAGCACTTGAAATATTTAAGCAATTCGGATATTGAAACTGTTGATATTGGTAAAAGACTTGGACTTATTCTTTCCGGTGGTGATGTTGTCGCTCTTTCGGGAGTCCTGGGAAGCGGGAAGACATGGTTTACAAAAGGTATCGGCCTGGGTTTTGGCGTGAGTCCTGATGAGGTGATAAGCAGCCCTTCATTCTCTCTTGTAAATGAATATGAAGGGAGATGCCTTTTTTATCACATGGATCTATACAGACTGGATAGTTACGCAGATATCATGTCAGCAGGTCTGGATGATTATTTTAATGACCAGAGCGTTGTTGTAGTCGAGTGGGCAGAGAGGTGCTCTGATATGCTCCCTTTCGGATTTATCGATGTAAAAATAGAGATCCTGGGAGAGAACGAGAGGTCAATAGAGATAAACTCTGATGACCCGTATCTTTTAAAGAAACTTACTGATAGTATCCTGTAAAATATACAGATAACATATCGGTCATGGAACCGTTTTAAAGGAGGCTGTAACAGATAAAGATGCCGCTTATTGTTCAAAAATATGGAGGTACATCAGTAGGAAGCATTGAGAAAATTAAAAATGTGGCCAGAAAAGTAATAGAGAGTCATGAAGAAGGAAACAGCATGGTCGTGGTGCTGTCTGCAATGTCAGGTCAGACTGACGGACTTATAAATATGGCACATGAAATAAGCGAAGAGCCCGACGCCAGGGAACTCGATGTCCTTATGTCAACCGGTGAACAGGTAAGCATAGCCCTTTTCTGTATGGCTTTAAAATCTTTTGGGTATGATGCCCGGTCTCTTCTTGGATTTCAGGTGGGTATCCAGACTGATGAGATTTACGGAAAGGCCAGAATCCAGGAAATAAAAACCGAACGGATAATGAATGAACTCGATAATAAACGGATCGTTGCTGTCGCGGGATTCCAGGGAATCGATGCCGATGATAACATCACCACGCTTGGCCGGGGTGGTTCGGATACTACTGCTGTAGCCCTGGCCGCGGCCCTTAATGCTAATGTCTGTGAAATATACACCGATGTGGATGGCGTATATACCACGGATCCTAATGTATGCCCGAAAGCAAGAAAGATGGACTTCATTTCCTACGAGGAAATGCTTGAAATGGCGAGTCTTGGAGCAAAGGTCCTGGAAATCAGGTCCGTTGAATTTGCCAAAAAATTCAATGTTCCTGTTCATGTAAGATCAACATTTTCAAATGAAAGGGGAACAATGGTCGTTGCTGAGACAAAAGACATGGAAAAGGTCCTTGTGTCCGGTGTGGCATTTAATAAAAATGAGGCAAGAATAACAGTTTTAAAAGTGCCTGATAAACCGGGCATTGCTTCCCGGATATTTAAACCGCTGGTAAAGGAAGGTATTGTTGTTGACATGATTGTCCAGAATACAAGCGAAGAGGATCTTACCGACCTCACCTTTACAGTTATGAAACCCGATTTCTATCGAAGTATGAAACTTCTCAGCGGTGTGGCTAAAGAAATCGGTGCCGAAAGAGTTCTTGGAGACGAAAATATTGCCAAGGTCTCAATAGTAGGAGTTGGAATGCGAACCCACGCAGGCGTGGCTCAGAAGATGTTTGAGACTCTATCCGGGGAGAATATCAATATTATGATGATAAGTACTTCCGAGATAAAAGTGTCCTGCGTTATCGAAGAAAAATATACTGAACTGGCGGTAAGGATTCTTCATGAAGCCTTTGGTCTGGATAATGAACAATAAAAGAACCGGAAGCAGGCTTGACGGATTTTTAATATTATTGCTTTTCCTCTTTATTATTTTTTACACAGCCATGGATAAAAACAGAGGGATTGACAGTATTGAAAAAAAATGTACGGAATATCATCCGGCGAAAGATGAGATGTCTGCATTCCATAAAGTTACGCTCGGGATTCCAATTAATATAAACAGAGAATCTGTTTACGGACTTACAGCCATTCCTGGGATAGGGAACTCACTGGCCCGGACAGTTACAGAGGGAAGAATAAAGAGAAACGGTTTTACGGACATTAATGAACTTAAAACTCTCCCTGGTATAGGTGAGAAACTGTTTTCAAAGATTGCGCCCTATATAAGTATATGATCATTTTCCAGGTTATTTGAACCTTCTTTACACTGAAACGAGATGAACTGATATGAAACTCAAAAAAATCTTTTCTGATTGGGTAATCGGTGTATCGATAACTCTTATTTTCCTGCTTATCATATCTACAGGCTCCTTTGATTTTACTCATACCATTGAAATGAAGAGCTATGACCTGCGGGCTAAACTTGCAGCTTCCGAAGAAAGAAGTCCCGATATAGAACTGGTTGTTATAACAAACGATGACATTAATGAGCTGGGAAGATGGCCCTGGTCAAGGAGTGTTATTGCAAAATGTATTGATAACCTTCACGAGGCAGGCGCGAAGGTCATTGCTCTAAATATATTTTTCTCCGAACCTGAGGAAAATGCGGGGCTTATTGCAATCAGGAATCTGAAAAAAGAATTCGATGAGCTTAAGCTGGCCCAGAGGGAAAATAACGGGCTGACCTTTTTTCAAAAGATGACTGATGCAGAAAAGGATCTGGATAATGATGCAAAACTGGAGAAGTCGATAAAGAATGCCGGAAATGTAGTTTTTCCCTTTTTCTTTGATGATGTAAGCCAGGGGCGTGATAACAGGGCGCCTGCCTTTATCTCAAAAGTATCATTTAAAAATGTCAGTAATGATGAAACTTCTGACTATATTATTGAATGGTATGAAAAGATCATTCCTCCTCTTCGCCGTTTTACCGAAGTCGCTGCCGGGGCAGGTCATAACCAGCTTTTTCCTGATCGAAACGATGGACACCTGAGAAAGCAGCTGCATGTTCTTGGTTATCTTGATGAAATTTATGTGCCATCCTATGCGGTTACCATTGTAAAGCTTTTTAAGGGACTGAGCGATGACAAAATGATTCTGGCATTGAGAGAAGATTCAGGAAAATACATTAATTATAAAATTACACCTGCCTCCAGTATAACAGTTCCACTGATGGAATATAATAACGGTACACTTATAAACTGGAAAAAGGGGCCGGGGATTTCCTATCACCCGACGCCCTTTTCAAAGGTCCTTAAAAAAGAAATCCAGATGGAGATCTTCAAGGATAAGATAGTTATTATTGGTCATGTCGCCCAGGGGATTGCTGATGAATATGTAACTCCTGTGTCAGGACAAATGCCCGGTGTAGAGGTGCTGGCAAATACTGTAGACAATATCCTGAATCAGAAATTTTACTATAAGCCTTCCTGGACAGGATGGTTTGCATTAGGGATCCTGTTGTTTTTCGGAATATTTATCTCCTTTGTGCTTCCCAGACTTAAAGCTGGAATGGGTGCTGTTACTACTCTTTTTCTCTTTCTGGCATATGGGGCCGGAGGCAGCTTTCTATTTTTCTCAAGGAATATCTGGCTTGAGATATCTCCCCCTTTAATTCTCCTTGTTGTCGGATATATAGTCATTATCTCAAAGAGATTCCTTGTTACAGAAAAAACAAAAGAAAAAGTTGAGGCAGATTCTGTCGAAACCAACAAAATGCTTGGTCTTTCATTTCAGCAGCAGGGAATGCTTGATCTGGCGCTTGATAAATTCAGGAAAATTCCTGTTGAAGAAGAAGGGGTAAAAGAACTCCTCTATAACCTTGGACTGGATTTTGAGCGCAAACGCCAGTTTTCAAAGGCCCTTTCAACTTACAGTATGATAATAGGGGACGGGAAAGACTATAAGGATTTAAGTGAAAGGATACCTAAATTAAAAAGCGCTGAGGCTACCACCATATTCGGGGGTGGAGGAGCTGGTCACCCCGGAGATATAGGCGCCACTCTTGTGAATACTGATACGAAACCTACTCTGGGACGTTATGAGGTCATTGATGAACTGGGACGGGGCGCCATGGGCGTTGTTTACAAGGGTGAGGATCCTAAAATACATCGAACTGTTGCCATAAAGACTGTCAGGCTTACTGATTTTGATGACAGTATGATCGATGACATGAAAGAACGGTTTTTCAGGGAGGCGGAATCGGCCGGCCTGCTAACCCATCCAAATATAGTCACAATATATGATGCCGGAGAAGAACATGATCTGGCCTATATCGCAATGGAGTTTTTACAGGGAAAAGACCTCGAAGAGCATACTAAAAAAGAAAACCTCCTGTCTGTCAGAGATACTCTTTCGGTTGTTGCCCAGGTTGCCGAAGCACTCGAATATGCCCACAGTAAAGGGATTGTTCACAGGGATATTAAACCAGCCAATATAATGAGGATTGAAGAAACAGGAGAGGTAAAGGTTACTGACTTTGGAATAGCAAGGATTACCGCGTCTTCCAAGACAAAAACAGGTGTCATTATGGGGACACCTTCCTATATGTCGCCGGAACAGGTGTCAGGGCAAAAGGTGGACGGCCGGTCGGATATCTTTTCTCTGGGCGTTGTTTTCTTTGAGATGTTATGTGGAGAAAAACCCTTTAAGGGAGAGGATATGACATCCATGATGTTCAGGATTGCAAAGGAGAGACATCCGTCGGTGAAGGCTGTCAACCCGAAAATTCCCGCTGTAATAGAGAAGATAATTGATAAGGCACTTGAAAAGGAAGTGGATAAAAGGTACCGGAAGGCAGGGCATATGGCCGAGCACCTTAAAATAGTAATAAAAAAGATTGACGAGGCAGCCAGCAGGAAGAAATCAGCAAATAACCCATTAACAAGCTAAAGATACAGAGCCAGAAGGGATCATGAAACTCAAATCAGCAGGTTATACCGACACAGGTTTAGAAAGAAAAAAGAATGAAGACAGATACCTTGTCAGACAGGACTTAGGATTATTTGTTGTTGCTGACGGAATGGGTGGTCATGTTGCCGGTGAAATGGCAAGCAGAATGGTTGTTGAGACAATGGTTGAATACTGGATCAGGATGAAGTTAAAGAAGACACCTCCTTTCCTGGAGCCTGTTAATAAGGAAATATCAGAAAAGGCAAATCACCTGGTAAATTCCATTCATATGTCAAATAAACTGATTCACGAGGCACAGAAAATGCCTGAATATCTCCGGATGGGGTCTACTGTCTCAGCTGTCATTACTGATGGTGAAGCATTCTGGCTTGCAAATGTGGGCGACAGCCCTGTGATTCTAAATGACAGAGGTAAATTGGTTCTGATTTCAGAGGAACACTCAATTGCAGCTGAACAAAAAAGCATGGGTATCGGAAATTTATCAGGTATCAATAATCCGTCTTTCAAAAACATGCTTACCAGGGCTATTGGTATGGATGAAAGTGTTGAAGTGTTTACAAGAAAGATAGTGCCGGAGGCCGGAGATATTTTGCTCCTGTGTTCCGACGGCCTGACTAATTATATGTCTGAAAAATCTATCACTGCGATATTAAATCATTCCCTCCTGCCTCTTGAATCAAAGGTCAGAGCGCTTATTGATGGAGCAAACAAAGGAGGAGGTGGTGATAATATTACGGTTATTCTAATTGAAGTCCTTGAAGAAAGCCGTATGGAAAAAATAAAAAGTAAACTTAAATTCTCCTGATGCAGGGAAAGAATAAATAAAGCGATGAATATTCTTGGAATTGACACATCCTGTGATGATACATCTGCAGCTGTAGTAACCCATGGAAGTTCGGTCCTTTCAAATGTAACAAATTCACAGATTAAGCTTCATAATCCATATGGCGGAGTAGTCCCTGAACTGGCTTCACGGGAACATATAAGAAATATAGTGCCGGTAGTTGACGAAGCATTATCAAGAGCCGGGATGAGTTTGAAGGAACTTGACGCCATCGCTGTAACCATTGGCCCGGGGCTTATCGGTTCTCTATTGGTGGGATTATATTATGCAAAAACGCTTTCATATTTTAATAAGATCCCGTTGGTTGATGTTAATCATCTTGAAGGTCATATTCTTTCAATCCTTCTTGAGGATGATCATCCTCAATTTCCATTTGCCGCCCTTACTGTTTCAGGCGGACATACTAGCATTTACTATGTTAAGGCTCCGGGGGACTATGAACAGCTCGGGCAAACGCTTGATGATGCAGCCGGTGAGGCGTTTGACAAGGTAGCCAAGATACTCGGGCTTGGTTATCCCGGAGGAACGATAATTGAGTCCATGTCCCGATCCGGCAGGGCTGACAGTATCACCTTCCCCAGGGCGTACATGTCTGATGAATCATTTGATTTCAGTTTCAGCGGATTAAAGACTGCCGTATCTTTATATATCGGTAAATGGGAAAGGAAGGACTGTGCCGAACATGAACATATAAGTGTCGAGGATATAACCGCGTCATTTCAGGAGGCGGTTTTTGAGGTCCTTATTAATAAACTGATCAAGGCCGGCAGAAAGAAAAAGGTATCATCCCTTGTACTTGCAGGAGGCGTTGCCTGCAACATGACACTGCGGGAGAAATTAACCGAACGGGCCGCTGACAAAGGAATGAAGGTATTTTACCCAAGACCTGAATTCTGCACTGATAACGGGGCGATGATTGCCCTTGCAGGCCATTACAGGGCGGTAAACCATGAGTATGCAAATATGTCCATTGATGTAAGGTCAAGGTATCCCTTAAAAGATATCAGGCCTGTTAATAAATAAACACCGTTAATCTTGAAATGACCATGCGTAAAGATAATAAAAGAGGCCTGAAACCAAACAAACGTCTTGGACAGCATTTTCTTGTTGATCGTAATATCATAAATCAAATTATCGAAAAATCCGGTTTGGACAAATCGGATGATGTACTGGAGATAGGCCCTGGTATGGGTGCTTTGACAATACCCATAGCAGGTGTTGTAAACAGTATTATCGCGGTTGAAAAGGATGAGCGTCTCGTGAACTACCTTCGACAAAAGCTCGGGGAAAATCATATCGAGAATGTAACAGTAATTAATAATGATATCCTCAAGACAGATTTAGAAGAGCTTGCCGGCAGCATGGACGGTAAACCCAAGGTAATCGGTAACCTGCCTTATAATATTTCTTCGCCGCTTCTTGAGAAATTGATATCCAATAAAAAATTTTTCAGTAAAGCTTTTTTAATGCTGCAATATGAGTTTGCGCGTAGACTCGCTTCCGACGCGGGCAGTAAGGATTATGGCGCTATTACTGTAATGACAAAATATGAATCCAGTATAACCGAGTTGCTGAAGGTTGGAAGAGACGTCTTTTATCCAAAACCGAAAGTCGGGTCAATGGTTATTGCCATTGATCTGGAAATGCCTCATCCTGTGAGGGCAAAGAATGACAGGATTTTTGAACTTGTGGTAAGGGGGGCGTTTGCCCGGCGGAGAAAGACAATAAAAAATTCCCTGAAGGTCATATCCAGCTATTTTGAAAAAGAGCAGATTTCAAGTGCCCTTGATATATGCGGGATTGATCCTTTAAGAAGAGCTGAAACCCTGAGTCTTGATGAGTTTTTAAGCCTTTCGGATACCCTCTCAAAGAATATTTCAGTTGTTTAACACTTCGTTTATCTTCTCTGATAAAACTTTAAAAGAGAAGGGCTTCTGGATAAAGCCCTGAGCACCGGCATCAATAATGCCCTGTGCCGGACCGTCCGAGGAATATCCGCTGCATACTATGACACGTATCTCCGGTCTTAGTTCAGTAAGCTTTGAATAGACCGCCTTTCCGTCCATATCAGGCAATTGAATATCAAGCAATGTAAGATCTATTTCTCCGGAAAAGGTCCCGGCAATATCAATTGCCTCCTGGCCTGTTTTTGCCTTCAATACCGTGAATCCAAGGGTTTCCAGTATTGCCTGATTAACATCCATGACGATCGGCTCATCTTCAACCAGCAACACGTTTCCTGTTCCCCTTGACAGCCTGCTCATATCTGCTTCTGCTGTATCCGGTTTCTTCTCAACAGCCATGAAGTATATTTTTATACAGGTCCCTGTGTTTTCGGATGAATCAATAAATATCATTCCATCATGTTTTTTTATTATGCCATATACTGCCGACATTCCGAGCCCGTTTCCATAAAACTTAGTCGAAAAGAAAGGCTCGAATATCCTGTTCCTGGTTTTTTCATTCATGCCCTTTCCATCATCCCTGATAGAAAGCTCCAGGTATTTGCCAGGTATCATATCAGGCATCTTTTTTACATCTTTCCTTGACAGGACAGTTTCATTGCATTTGATCCATATATTGCCGGTTTCTTCGATTGCTTCTGATGAATTTGATATAATTGCAGATAAAACCATTTGAAGCTTTGAAAAGTCACCATCTATCAGGGGCAGATCTTCAGGAAGTTCTGTGTGGAGCGTTATCCCGGGTTTTAGCGTATGCTTAAGGAGTGGTAAAGTCTCCTTTATAAAGTCAATTAAAGAAATATTTTTAGGCTTGAAATCTGTTCCTCTCGCATAATCAAGGAGCTGCTCGGTAAGATCGGCCATACGGTATGCGGTTTCCTTTACCGGCTTGATGTAGCGGGAATATTCATCAATATTTTTTGAGGTCATTTCAAAAAGTTCAATGTTTCCCACTATGGCCGCGAGTGCATTATTAAATTGATGGGCTACTCCACCGGCCAGCACTGCAACGGAGTCCAGTTTTCTTGACTGTTCCAGCCTTTCCTGAAGCACCTTTTTTTCTGTTTCCATTTTATCCTGTTCTGTAACATCCAGGCATATGCACTGATAAACATCGTTATTACCTGTCTGGCGTACCTTTGAAAGGGTCAGAAGTGCATTATATACTGAACCATCCCTGCGCTTTAACCTCATTGGAGTATTAATTAAAGTTCCCTCTTTTTTGAGCATATCAATAAGTGTCTTTCTGTCTCCCGGAG
>JASFHE010000170.1:0-10718 GCA_050123415.1 Desulfobacteraceae bacterium
CTCTGAACGGGCAAATAGCACTTTAAAAGAGGACCTCAAAATCCTTGACAATCCAAGAGTCCTCAACGCTTCAAGAGCAAATATCCTCGCTCAAATGGCCGCTATAACCCTCCTTCTTAAACGGGCTTTCTCTTTTATCATCAAAACAACTAACCAAATCAGAAAACTTGCTGAGTCCCATAATCCCGCCCTAAGTGCAAAACTCAAATCTCCTTTCATTCCCAAATCCATCAGGAATATCATCCAATTGGAATAACTCCTTAATATCGCTTCACCAATCTTAGAAATTGGCATGCCTTGTATGAAGGCAATCGGGGTTCTATTGCCTTACTCATAAATCCATCACCTTTTTGACCTATTTCTCTGGCGCTTCTTACCCTAATTAAGTGACTGACTGCTGACTCTCTGTCCGAATTTTCCTGAGGCCCCGTCTGCAACGCTGATATCACCGACTTATTAAATCTCCTCATGTATGTCAAAGAGCACCCCCGCCTGGTAAATGAAATTCCAAGGGGGACGAAACGTTATCAAGACATAAAAAAATTAAGAGCAGCCTCTGAACAGGCAAACAGCACTTTAAAAGAGGACCTCAAAATCCTTGTCAAACCAAGAGTCCTCAATGCTTCAAGAGCAAATATCCTCGCTCAAATTGCTGCCATCGTACTGCTGCTTAAACGGGCTTTCTCTTTTATCATCAAAACAACTAACCATATCAGAAAATTTGCCGAGTCCGATGATCCCGCCCTAAGAGCAAAACTCAAATCTCCTTTCATTCCTAAATCCATCAGGAATATCATCCAATTGGAATAACTCCTTAATATCGCTTCACCAATCTTGGAAATTGGAATGTCTTGTATCTAGGCAATCGGGGCTCTATTGCCTTACTCATAAATCCATCACCTTTTTGACCTAATTTCTCTGGCGCTTCTTACCCTAATTAAGTGACTGACTGCTGACTCTCTGTCCGAATTTTCCTGAGGCGCCGTCTGCAACCCTGATATCACCGACTTATTAAATCTCCTCACGTTTCATTAAAATTGGATGTTAATAGTTGAGTGTTTAATGTTTAATATTGACAGTCTCGTAATCTGATTTTAACTATTTTGCATAGGATAACCAGTGATATTGTCATACTGCTTGCATCAATCCTGAGTCTCATTTCACTCGATCGGTTTATGACCTGACAGTTAAATCACATCAAGTCAAATCACCGAATTAAATAGAAACCTTACTAAAAGGAATTCCCCGCCGAAATTGCAGTTATTTGATTAATTGCCTCTGATATTGCTAGACCCAATACTCCAATATTTGCCGGGCTCATCATTGACATATGGGTGCCTGGCACAGGAATAACTTTAATTTGCCTTTCCGGCAAAATGCTATCCCAACCTAAATATAACTCGTGATATTCTCCCTCATTTGCCCTAAACAAGTGCATTGTTACAGGAATTAAACTTGGAGAATAATTTCTATACGCTTCGCCATTAATCCTGGCTACATTCAACCTATGTCTTATTTGTTCAAAATTAAATTCATCAGGAAAAATTTTCTCCTCTTTACATTTTTTAACAAGCATTTCAAATGTCAGTGTACCAGCATCAAACTTCATTTGCTCTGAACTGGAAAGTTTAACTTCTTTATCAGCCATTATTTTAATAAGCATTTCACTATCGTTCATTGATGATAATGACTTGGCCTCATGAGTATAATTATGCATATCTATAAGCCCAAGAAACTCAATGGTTTCATCTTCACCAAGCAGTTGAGAAGCGATTTCATATGCAATAATCCCTCCAAAGGACCATCCCGCAATACGATAAGGACCTTTTGGTTGTATAGTTTTTATAATACTTATAAGTCGCATGGCTTGACTTTGTATCGTTTTCAAAGATGCCACATCATAAGATGGAAAAGTAAGACCATATACGCTAATGTCTTCATCTATTTTGGATGTCAATGGTGTAGCATATAAAATCTGGCCTGTCCCTTCATAAGTAAGGAAAAGAGGTGTAACGCCTTCAACAATTCTTAATGGTATAGCTCCTTCATGTTGATTATCATGTTTTAAGTATTCAACAATTTTTTTTATCGTGGGATAAGTGAATATTTTGTCAACCGAAATAATTATTTTTTTCCTTTTTAGCATATCAATCAGTTTTACTACCAGAAGTGAATCACCCCCCAGATCAAAGAAATTATCTTCAACACCTATCATTTCAATCCCAAGTAACTCTTGCCAAATATCGACAATTATTTTCTCTGTTTCATTTACGGGCTCAATATATGGAGTTGAAAGCTCTGGTCTTTTATGGAGTAATAACGATTTAGCTTTGGTTGTTTTATTAATCTCTCGTTTAGATTCAAGTTTGACCCACTTGTTATACCTTTGATGCAAGTTCCCAGTTGAGATAATTACTTGATCCAGGTTATTAGTGGATAAAATACGATAAATAGTCTCGACTCCTTCTTCTGGTGTCATCGATAATATTTCTGTGGCTGGAATATTTTCTGATTTATTTTTCATTTCATCAAATAAAAAGTTCCATCCATCAAAATTGATACTGATCCAGGGATGGGAAGCTGTACGGTTATATTTACGGACAAAGGAATCCATAAAAAGATTCGCGGATGAATACGCTGCATAACCAATCCCGCCTAAAATAGATGATAAGGAAGAAAAAAGGACACAGAAATCTAATTTTCTTTCTTTAAAAACATCTTCCAGGTTTAAAAGCCCTTCTATCTTCGGACCATAATTATATTCAAAAATAAATTTTTCAATGTCATGGACTGGCTTAAACGCATTAAGGTCAACTTTTCCAGCAGCATGGAACACACCATTTATTCGACCAAAACGCTCTTCAACATTTGAAATTAATTTCTCCATTTCAGATTTCTCGGAAACATCTAAATTGACCAACATAATTTCCGAGCCAAGTTCTTCGATTCTTTGAAGTTTCCGAATCTTTCGGATAACAGGATTATCAGGCTCGTTACAATTAAGATTTCCAGTCCATTCTTTCTTTTCGGGAAATATTGATCGACTTGTCAGAACAAGCTTTACGCGCGCTTTCTTTGCCAAATCTTCAGCAAGTTCAAGACCAATATTCCCCAATCCACCTGTGATTAAGTAAGTACCATTCTCTTTTATTGGATCTTTTTTATAACTTTTATCTATTTGGATGGATTTTATTTTTTTTATCCATCGATATTTTCCTCTATATACGATGGTAAGATCAGATGGATCGTTTTTTAGCTCTAATAGAAGTTTTTCTATGATCTTCTGACTGGAGTCATTTTGAGCTTCAACAAGATCTATATCAATACTGCGACATTGGATGTTAGGACATTCCTGTGGAATCACTGTCACAGGACCCATTAATGTCGACTTCTCAGGATACAGATCTTCCACTCCTGTTACTTCCTGCATATTATTAGATATGACATTGATTGTAATATCTTTAGTAAAACCTGCCTTATTAATTGCCTGTGCTAAATAAATTAAGCTGTAACAACCTAGACTTTGAGACTGATTAAGTTCAATATAATATGTATTATTATCGTTTCTTTCATATACACTCCAAAGGTGTACTATTCTGGAAAGTGTTATCTCATTTGATTTTAGGACATGGATCAAAAAGTCATAATCATCTCTAACACCAGGATTAATATTAAATGTATAGTCATCCTCTTTCACAAAACCATCAGCTGCCTTAACTGTTATTATCTTTTTATTCTCTTGTTTAAGCCTTTCTATAAGACCTTCCCCGATTCCTGATTCATCAATAAACACAAGCCAGGTTAATTCAGGATTACCCGTTTCTCCCTGTATTGAGAGCTGTCTCAGTCTTGATACCTCCCAAACAGGCTCATAGAACCAGTCAGAGATATCCGTATTTTTTGTCAAAACCGCTTTGGGTTCAACTGCTTCCAGGGAAACCGGCTGTGCGTCAATCCAGTATCTCTGTTTTTCAAAGGGGTATGTAGGCAACACCACACGATGGTGTTCTTCATGCCTGTAATACTCAGGCCAGTCAATCTTCACTCCTTCAACCCAGAGCCTGCCCAATGTGGTTAATAAAAATGATATATCTGATTCTTTATCACGAGGGTGCCTGATTGTACTCAGTGCAACATGTTCAGGCTTTATGTCGGTATGCTGCATGGCCAGTGTCTTTAAAGTCCTGCCGGGACCTACTTCCAGCATAATCTGATCCTTTGTCTTAAATAGCTCCTCGATACCGTCCGCGAATCGAACTGTATTACGAATGTGACTTGCCCAATAATCAGGATTAATCGCATCCTGCTCGGTAACCCAAGTGCCGGTTACATTTGATATAAAGGGAATTCGGGGTGGATTACGATATATTCTTTTTACATGATCTCCATACTCTTTAAGAACAGGTTCAGTCATTTCTGAATGAAAGGCATGGGAGGTATGAAGATCAATACAGATTATCCCCTTACTTCCCATCATATCTTTAAATGACTTAACCTTCTCGGAAGGACCGGAAACAGTGCATTGATCAGGACTATTAACCGCAGCAATTGAGATATCTTTTCCAAGTAATGGTTTCAATTTTTCCTCTGACAGCGGAACCGCCAGCATGCTACCTTTTGGAAGCCCCTGGATAAGTCTTCCCCGCAAGGCAACCAACTCCAGACAGTCTTCAAGGGAAAATACTCCGGACAGACAGGCCGCTACATATTCACCGATGCTGTGTCCGATCATAGCGCTCGGTCTTATTCCCCATGATATTATCAGCTTCGAAAGAGCATATTCTATTATAAACAGGGCTGGTTGAGTAATGGATGTTTGTTCCAGTTGCTCTGACGCTTTTTCTAACTCATTAGCTCCCGGAAATATAATCTTGCGAAGATCAAGACCCAGATGGGGCTCTAGAACCTCAGCGCAGAAGTTTATATCATCTCGGAAAATCTGCTCATTCTGATAAAGGTCACGGCCCATGTTAACATACTGGGCCCCCTGGCCGGGAAACATAAAGACTATATTTTGTCTTTCATTTTCTTTCTGCCTCGTAATTACTCTTTCTGAGTCTGCGTTCCCCAGCAGAGCCAGTGCTTCATCTCGATCACGGCATACTATGATACGCCTGTGGTCAAATGACTTTCTCCCCACATGAAGCGAATAGGCCACATCTGATATATTCAGATCAGAGTGCCTTTCCAGGTGTTCCAAAAGATTATTATTCATCCTGTCAAGCGCGCTTGATGTCATGGCTGACAGAGAGATAATCTGGTATGGCCTTGATGTTTTTTCATATTCAAGGTCTGGATCAGTTAATGATGGGGCCTCTTCAAGTATCACATGGGCGTTAGTCCCACCCATGCCAAATGAACTGACTCCGGCGCGACGGGGTATGCAGTTGCTCTTCCACTCAGATAATTCTGTATTGACATAAAAAGGACTGTTTTCAAAATCAATCTCAGGATTCGGTTTTTTAAAATTAAGACTAGCAGGTATCTGCTTGTGCTTAAGGGCAAGAACTGTCTTAATAAGTCCGGCTACTCCGGCTGCTGTGTCTGCGTGTCCGATATTAGTTTTGACGGAGCCAACAGCGCAAAATCCTTTTTCTTCCGTATCCTCTCGAAACGCCCGGGTCAGGGCCTTTATCTCAATTGGATCACCTAAAACAGTACCTGTTCCATGCGTTTCAATATAACTGATTGTATCGGACGAAATATCAGCAAGAGCTTGGGCCCTACGAATTACTTTTGACTGCCCTACCACGCTCGAGGCAGTATATCCGACTTTTAACGATCCATCATTATTTATTGCAGAACCCTTTATCACCGCGTCTATATTATCACCATCAGCTAATGCGTCCCTGAGCCGTTTAAGTACAACAATACCCATACCGCTACCTGGGACTGAACCATTAGCCTCGGAATCAAATGCACGGCAATGACCGTCAGGCGACATGATTCCACCCTCGTTATATAAATATCCCCTCTTTTGAAAACTGTTGATCGACACGCCTCCTGCCAAAGCAATGTCACATTCATAGTTTAATAAACTTTGACATGCAACATGAGTTGCAACCAGGGATGTAGAGCAGGCAGTCTGGATGTTGAGACTCGGCCCATCCAGATTTAATTTGTATGAAACTAGACTAGCCAAAAAGTCTTTATCATTTGATATCATTATTTGAAAAGGATCGATGTATTCTAATATCGATGGATTGAATCTTATATTATTATGCAAGTACTGGCTTGAACCTGATCCGACAAATACCCCAATTTTATTTTTTCTTGAATCAGCCGCATATCCTGAGCATTCCAGGACTTCATGTGCACATTCCAGGAAAAGACGATGCTGTGGATCGGTAATCTCCGCGTGTCTGGGTGAAAAGCCAAAAAACGCAGCGTCAAATATATCAATATCATCTAATAATGATCCTGCCTTTACATAAACGGGATTGTTTAATAAGGATTCATTTTCACTATCAGATAATAATTCTTCATCAGTATATCTTGAAATGCTCTCCTTGCCGTCTCTAAGACTCACCCAATATTCCTCCACATTTCTAATTCCTGGAAAACGGCAGACCATACCGATTACAGCAATAGGTTCGTATTTTTCTGTTCTTGTGGCAATATGCTCTTTTTCAACAATGTTTTGATCTGAATATGTCTCAGGATCAATAAAGTTGGAAAGTAACTTAATAGTCGGGTATGTGAAAAGGTCTACTACCTTGATTTCTTTTTTAAATAAATCTTTAATCTTTCCATGAACCTTGATTATCAGAAGTGAGTGACCTCCAAGATCAAAAAAGTTGTCATTCCTGCTGACACGCTCTACATTGAGCACCTCAGACCAAATCCTGGACAGTTCTTCTTCAACATCTCCCACTGGAGTCTCATAAACTCCCCTTGCATAGGCATCTTCATCAGGCGCTGGCAATGACTTACGGTCTGTCTTTCCATTTGGTGTCAAAGGCAGTTCTTCAAGCATAACAAAAGCTGAGGGAATCATATAATTTGGAAGGTGCTTTAACAGGTGGCTTCTTATGTCTTCTACTGTTATCTCTTCAATATTTTCAAGGACTGTGTAGTAAGCAACCAAACGCTTATCACCTGAAGTGTCTTCACGTGCAAGCACTACTGCTTCTTTTATCCCATCAATATTTCTCATTCCTGATTCAATCTCACCTAGCTCAATTCGGTAGCCACGGATTTTTACCTGGTAATCAATACGACTTATAAACTCGATATTGCCGTCTTCGAAATAGCTGACCAGATCCCCTGTCTTGTATAATCGGGATCCTGATTTATTGAATGGATCAGGTACGAACCGTTCAGCAGTCAACTCAGGTCGATTATTGTATCCATAGGATAAGCCCACCCCTGTTACATGCAACTCCCCGAAAACTTTTTTGGGTACAGGCTGCATTTGCGAGTCAAGAATATATGTTTTTGTATTATTTATAGGCCTGCCGATTGAGATATCTGACTCGATATTAGTATATTCTAATATACTAGTGTGCACTGAATATTCTGTCGGACCATAACCATTAATTAACTGTAACTTATCATACCATTGTGCAGCAAGGCTATGACTACAGGACTCTCCTCCAACCCCTATTGTTTGAACAGTCTTTATTGATTCAGGATTCAGGTGGGATAAGGCAGATGGAGGCATCCAAATATGCGTGATATTATGTTTATTTAGTAACTCTTCCAGGGTAGATCCGGGAATCAATAAATCCTTTCTCGCCATGCAAAGTGTTGATCCTGAACATAATGCCAGTATGATCTCTAAAATTGACACATCAAAACTTAATGATGCATATTGTAGAATACGGCTGGAAGATCGAACATTGTAATTCTTGACTTGAGACTTTTCAAGATTACATAATCCCTGATGATATCCTATCACACCTTTAGGTCTTCCAGTTGATCCCGAGGTATATATAATATAGGCAGGTTGTTCTGCATGATTCAATTTCAAAGGATTACTTGCAGCTTCACATGAATTTATGCCTGATATTTTATCAAGCATAATGATTTTTCTTTTACTCGCCAACCTCTCCTGCACTGGAGAATTTTTTGGAACAAAAGCAAGGCCGGCGATTTGAGATAGTTTATCGTTATCGGGCAGCCTCCCGTCATTCTCTATAATAGCGCCTACAAGCTCCGAAAAAGTCACTTCCCCCTCACCTAAGACACATACGTCCACATTCATATCTGATAGAATCCTGGAAAAATTACTTGACGCGTATGGTCCGCCTGCGATAATTGGAGTGTCAATACCCCAATGCCTTAATAGGGAGACAGTTAGATGGAAAAAATCCTTAAAGCAATTAAGTGTCCTGATACCTATGATATCAGGCTTAAAATCATTGACAATATTCTTCAACTCATTAAAGCTGTCAAAATCAACCCGAGATGTCTGGATTTTACCCAGGATACTCCCTTCAAATTTTTGATTTAGGTATGTCATTAAATACATCAAGCCTAAAGGTGGATCCACTACATCATAAAAATTATCAATTTCCTGGCTGAAACGTTGTGACAGATCCAATAACAATATTCGTAGTTTCCTGTCTTGATTTTCTTTATTATCATTGTCTTTCACTTTTGCGGTATTTGAAATGTGAGTTTGGATACAATTAGAATTATTTTTCACAATATTTTTAATTTCATTATTTTTTTTATCTCTGTTATTAGCAAATCGTTCATCACCTATAATACTCACAATTTCTGGATGTTTTTCTAAACCACCCGGTAAATAACTATTGTACTTATCAACTATTTCCTCATGTGTAAGAATTTGCTTTTGGACTGCGAGTACCTTCATCAATCGTTCCGGCAATAGAAAATATTCACTAAACATTTGAGATTGATACTTACTAACAAAGCTTTTTGAAAAGGGGATATAGTCAGGAATTTCGTGATATCTCTTAATCCCATTCCTATTGATATCATCATTAGTGATCCCATAGTCCAAAGCAAAAGCTGCCATTTCCGTTCCTGGGATTATTTTTAGTACATTAATATAAGGAAAATGTATCCACTTAATATCTCGAATAAAATCAAATGTCATTAGCGCTTCTTCTTCAGTTTCAGTTGGAAAACCTATCATTGTAAATAGATCGAGGATAATATGCGGATGTTTTTTGCATATATAATTAATATTTTCTTTGAGCTTCTCGATATTTAGATTTTTTTTAATTAGTTTTTGAAGTCGCGGAGATGCTGTTTCCAGAGCAACTACAAACTGTATGACTCCAGCTTCAGACATTAGATCAATATAATCCGGACTTAGAATGTCACCTCGTAATCCGCTGGGAAACAGGATCTGTAATTTCAGGTTATTCATTATAATCAGTTTAAAGAATTTTTCACTGTCTTTGTTTAAATTAAAAATATCATCAGCAAATACAAATTTTCTGTACCCCATATGATAATAATTCTGCACCTCACCAAATATATTTTCTGCTGATCTATAAAAATATTTTCGTCCCCAAATTATTTTATCGCAATATGTACATCCATAAGGGCATCCCCTGGATGACAGAATAAGAATACTGTCCTTTACGCACGCCTGCCCAATGAATTTGTTGAATTTTCTGGAATCCACCATGCTTCTGTCGGGGAAAGGTAATGTGTCAAGTTCTTGAATTCGTGATCGTTGTTTAGTAACAACGAAGTCCTCACTTCTTAGATACTGCAGGTTTTGTAACTCCGTAAAAGGAACATCTTTAGCAATGTTGTTCTTTGTTAATAATACCTTACAATTACTGTCATTTAAGGTAGATATAATCCGATATGACGGAATCTCTTTTTCAATTGGAAGATAAGTTACTCCTGCCTTGAGAATCCCCAAAAAGCATATAATCATATCAAGTGATCGCTCCATACATATCCCAACTGTATCATCTAGCTTGATTCCCAGAGATCGTAGATAATATGCCAGTTGATTACTTCGCCTGTTCAGTTCCCAATAGCTAATACTTTCATTTTCAAATACTAGGGCTACAGCATCCGGGGTCTTATCTACCTGTTCCTCAAACAACTCGTGGATACATTTTTTATCGGGATACTCCGCATATGTTTCATTCCATTCAAATAATATCTGGTTCAACTCGGGCTCAGAAAGAACATCAATACTTCCTACCGCTATATAGGGTGTATTCTCCAGCGCGTCAGCAAAGCGCTCAAGGACCGTGTTCATATACCTGCATATACGGTTGGGATCTATGGGATTCTGTCCTTGAGCTGTCAGCGAATACGCTTCTCCAAAATCATTCACTGACATGGAAAAAGGATAATTTGTTCGTTCTTCGCTATAGAGACTTTCTATCCCATCTCCTGATTTTTTATTTTTTTCTCCTTTAACTGGCATGGAGATATAACGATAATTCAAAAGAGATGAAAAAAGTGGCATTGGCGATACCACTCCGCTACATCTCTGGGCAAGCGCCAGTGTCGCATGCTCGTGATAGAGTAGTTCTGTAAGAATTTGATGGGTCTTTTTTACTGCTTCCTCTACTCCATGGTTTTTTACTTCAATACGTACAGGAAGGGTATTGATTAGCATACCCATCACCCTTTCGGCCCCTTCTCCTCCCTGCATTCTACCAAATAGTATTGTGCCGAATACCACATCATCACGGTTACTCAGACTGCCAAGCACCCTCGCCCAGGCCAGATGAAACACACTGGCCGCACTCACCCTCAGTTTCCTGGCAGCA
>JASFHE010000171.1:0-10707 GCA_050123415.1 Desulfobacteraceae bacterium
GATGTAATTGACGAAGACGGACGGATATATGGAAACGGTGTTAACATCGCGGCACGAATAGAGGGGCTTGCAGAACCAGGGGGTGTCTGCATTTCAAGAACGGCCTATGAACAGGTAAAATCCAAACTTAAGCTTGGATATGAATATCTTGGTGAATACAATCTGAAAAATATAAGCGAGCCTGTAAGGGTTTACCGCATACTTACCGGAACGGAAAACGCAGGGAAGGTAATTGGTGAAAAAAGACTGCTCAACAGCATTACCCGTAGGGTGGCTTTGACTGTTATTATTTTCCTTTTCTTCGCCGCCGCAGGATCAATAGGGTGGATTATCCATACTCACCGGTCTGGAAAACCGGGACAGACATCATTGGACAGAATGGCCTTTCCGTTACCGAATATAACCCCGATCGCTGTTTTGCCTTTCAATAACCTGAGCGGTGATAAAGAGCTGGATTATTTCAGTGAAGGTTTGACTGAGGAAATAATCACGGGTCTTTCAAAACACCCGGATTTATTAGTAACGGCACGCGACTCTTCATTTGAACCTGAAAAAAACCGGCAGGCTCGCGAGAGTTCAGGTGTACGTTATATTCTGGAAGGCAAGGTTCGGCAGGATGGCAAAAGAGTCAGAATAACGGCCCAGTTGAGTGAAGCTGCTCAGGGGTACAACATCTGGACTGAAGCCTATGATCGTGAAATAAACAATAACACCTTTGCCGTTCAATCCGATATAATGTGGCATATATTCAGAGAAATCCGCATCAGACTGATTGATATGAATCAAACTCCCGATTTCCTCCCGGTAAACAGAGACGATATAGCCTACACAGAAACTTTTCATTTATTATACCGTTATTACAAAACAGGTCCATTTGATCCCGGAAGGCCGGAGAGATTAAAAGCAGCACTTGAACTGGCGGATAAACTGACCGGTATTGAACCGGATCCCTGGGTTTACTACATGAAGGGTTCCATCCTCATTGCACTCAGCGGTTATAAAGACAGCAGATCAGAAGCATATCTTATGGATGCTGAAAATGTTGCATCCAGAGCTGAAAAACTGGATAAAGGAGCAGGCCTTGGCATTACCGCACAAATTCATTTTTATAAAAAAGATCTTGAGGCAGCTCTTAAATGTTATAAAGAATGGGCGGAATTTTCACCTGATTCAAAAAACGCCCACTTTGGTGCCGGCTATGTCCTTCTTCTTCTAAAAAGATATGATGAAGCGGTAGAACAATATGAGGCCGGGTTAATGATCGATCCCCGTCCGGAAAGTCAGGATTTTGTATCCTTGGGGATTGCCTATTCCCGTCCGTCAGAAAAAGGATTCTCAAACCTGGAGAAAGCCAAAGAAAACCTGCGTAAAGCACTGGCGCCGCCCAATCAGAACAATTTTTTTGCACATCTGTTCCTGACCTTGATTTTTACATATGAAAACCAGATGGAAAGCGCCCGTTACAATGCCAGAGAAATGCTCAGGATCCGGCCGTTTTTTTCAATTCAGGAGTATCAGTATCGATCATGGCCCTCAAAAGATGAAGCAGCGGATACAGCTATAACCCGTTTTCATAAAGAATTACTGAAAAAGGCAGGAATACCTGTAGAAAGAAGATTAAAGGATTTTCAGGATTAATAACGGAAGTATGAAATCAGCTGTTTGCTCTTTGATCTGCCTCTCTGAAACGCTCGGCAAGTGTGCGTATAAATGGACCAAGCCATGAGCCTGTTTGCAGTTCTTCTTCAAAGTACTGCCCCTTAATAACTGCAACCGTGACATTATCAACCGCTTCAACGCTTGCAGACCTGGGTTTATCGGTTAATATAGCGGTTTCCCCGAAAACATCCCCTGTGCCCATAATTCGCAGCTCAATCTTTTCACCATCAATTTCCTTAAAGGCCCTGCATCTACCGGACCTGATGATATACGCCTCATTATCTCCTGTATCACCTTCGCGCACAATAAGCGCGCCAGACCGATAGGTCCTTCCCGGAAACCGGTCACTGCCTTCCAGAAAATCCTGAAGATCATTTTTAAATTCTTCCACCGACTGGTATCTATCATCCGGGTCCTTACTCATGGCTTTCATGGTGATCCTGATAAGTCCAAGGGGGAGAGGAAAATCAACTCTCTCATCAGGCGGCTGAATCTCGCATATTCTTGCATTGATCACCATATCTCGCAGTGAATCGCCCGGTATAGGGTGCATGCCGGTAAGAATCTCATAAAGGATCGCCCCCAGAGAAAATACGTCACTGCGCTCATCGATATCCTCCAGGTCTCCACGGGCCTGTTCCGGTGACATGTAACATGGAGTCCCAAAGATATTGCCCTGGACTTCCTGACGTAGACTGTACTGTTTACGTTTTTTGATCTCAGGTAAATCCATAGCAGCAATGGCTGACTTTCTGTCGCCTTTTAAAAGCGCAATACCCCAGTCCATCAGGTATACCTGCCCGAAATTACCCACCATGACATTATCGGGCTTAAGATCCCGATGTATTACTCCCTTGCTGTGCGCATAGGAAACCGCATCACAGACTTTGAGCATAATCTGGATAAGGCGGAATATATCTTTGTCAGTTCTTGTGGAAAGATCCTTTTCATTAATAAGCTCATAAAGCACCTTGCCCCTTACCTTCTTCATGGTAAAAAACAGGTGTTTCTTCTTATCAAGCCCGAGTTCGTATATCGGTATGATATTCGGATGATCAAGCTGGGCGGTAACCTGCGCTTCGACCACCATGCGGCTGAACTCATACTCGTCTTTCACCTTTTCATCCCGCATTATTTTCATGGCGATCCGACGCAACAGGTTCGTATCAATGGCTTCCATAAGCAGTGACATTCCGCCCTCTTCAAACTTTTCGCCGGTAACAAGGCGCTTCTCTGTCTTATTTTCCGGCTTTCTTGGGTCTATATATACGACATCTTCGGACATAATAACTTTCAGAGATTTCCCATATTATATTAATAATGCCTGGTATGAAGCCCCATCAGGGCATTAACCGTTGATTTGACAAGATAGTTTTCTGATGCGCCGACTATAGAGAATCACCGGTTGTATGTCAAACGAAAATCAGGTGTGAATGGGCCAGGGAACTGGCATAAAATTTCGGTAATATAAAAATAACCTGCCCTGCAGTATCCACAGGGCAGGCATTATGAAATAATAATGTTAATCCGCTGTTATAGATACGTTATTTTATCACTAACCCTGAGCCACGATAGGTGTAATAACGATATTCACCCTGCGGTTAACCGCATCCTCGGAGGATATGGGCTGGGACTCACCGTAACCGACAGTAGTAATCCTCTGCCCATTTACACCCTGCTGGATAAGGGCGTTTTTAACTGAATTTGCCCGTCTTTCCGACAACCGCATATTGTATTCTTCTGTCCCTTTGGTATCAGTATGGCCTTCAACCCTCAGCATAGTCTGGGGATACTTGTTCAAGACAGTAGCTACTCTTGCGATCTCGGACTGTCCACCGGGTTTTAGAACAGCGGAATCAAAATCAAACATAACTCCGGCCTTAAATGTTGCGGTCAGGATATCCTGCTCCCGTTTTATCGAAGCCGCTTCGGAACTGGCAATTGCCTGTCGGAGTTCTTCTTCCTGCCGGTCCATATAGGCCCCGATCTGATTTCCTGCTATCCCGCCCAGAATTGCCCCGATACCCGCACCTATTAGAGTTGACTCAGTATCTTTGCCGATAGCCTGTCCCAGGATAGCTCCAACACCTGCCCCAACGGCAGCGCCTGTCCCGGTCCCTTTTTGTTGCCTGGTTTGCATGGCACATCCCGTCATTACCCAGATAATCGTAACACACAGTAAACATACAATAACCGTTTTTTTCATTTTTATTTATCCCTTTCATAAATGTTATTTCTGAATTATCCTCTATTTCCGTTAATGCTATTAAGACATCAAGACCTTAAAGCTCACCAAAAATTTCCTAAAATTAACCAGTGTGGCAGCTTGCTACTGAGCTGGAAACAATATATCATCAAGCACAGTATCCGCACCGTTTGCCACTGTAAAGCTACCGCCGGTCCCGGAGTTGATTTCCTGACTGGTCTTCTCATCCGATTCAGGATCAGCAATATCCGTTGATGCGATACCGGTATAGGTGCCCACAGGAAGTATTACATTACTGTAAGCCCAGCTGCCTGTATTATATCCGACTGTTACTGACTTTACTTCAATAACGGCACCGCCGCACTCCTGCCTGATACTCAGAATAGCGCTGTCATCCTCAACACCGCCTGCAATCGAAATACCTCCAGATACAGTTCCTGTTTCAGTCTCAGACAGTGTGAAGTCCTGATCAGTAAGACTCTCTCCTGATTCTAAAACAACATCCGCTATGCATGAAGGGGCATAACCGTCCATATAGGCAGCAATATGGTAAGAGATCCCTTCCTTTAAAATCATTTTATAATTACCATCTTCATCTGTAAGGGTTGATGCCCGAATTATAAGTTCATCTTCATTATAATACTGGGCGCTTACAGTAACACCTTCCAGGGCAGCGGCTTCTTCGTCGCCGTTCACCCCTGTAACAGCTCCGCTTACTGTAGCGGAAGATACTGTAGTGTCAATAACCTTTATGGTCGGCTTAAGAATATATTTTCCACTGCCGGTTCTAACGATAGATTTATCCACAACAAAATCCAGGATCAGCTCGGTTTCACCGCCATCACTGATAGTAAAACTATGGACCAGTTTGATACCGCTCTGAAACCCGCTCGGGATATTAAGTTCCACTGTATTATCTGCATTATCAATAATATAGTTGGCAAATGGGTGAGTATTATCAAGAATATTAGTCCCGTCATCATGAACATCGCCCAGGATCAGCCGCATTTGCGTGAACCCCCCTGGTTCCAGTTCTGTTAATATTAGCTGCTCTATAACACCATTTACAAGCTCCAGAAGATTGTATGTTTTACCAACTCCCTCATTATTACCCGGAGCGCCAACTGTTTCCCAATCGCCATCTGTATGATGAACCTGGACCTCTTTTATCGTTACATACACTGCCTAGAACTCATCGGTTGAGGCATCAGTCAATCCAATAGACAGGGTGCCTGTTTCCACAGAAACGCTGGTATTGCTGTCTCCTCCACCGCTGGCAATTATTGACAGTAATCCTGTTCCAACTACACAGGATGAAAAAAGAAATTTTACACATGCTCCTAATTTACCTTTAAAAAAACTCATTATTTTTCCTTCCCAAAAAAACCTTAAATCCGAAGGGCTTGCTGCGACTGCCCTATATACAGACACAATCAGATCAGAATATTTTTTCTGACTGCAGTAAGCAGTATTATAACATCAAAACAACTTTACAGTATTCAAAATCTCAAAAAAATGGCTTCCAGGAATGCAGTTATTTTCACCCGATAGACCCTTAACTCATTTCCAATGAGGGGCTCGGCTGAAAAGTTGCACGCACATTCTAGAAGCCTAATAAACATGTGAAAAATATAAGCCCGTGATTTTTTTATATCGTTACAAACAAAATCTTGATTCAGAGATTCAGAATAGAAAAAGCAAAATTCATGCCGTAATATTTTAAAACATACAGCATTCCATATCATACTGATTTAATTATCTTAATTTAAGCCAAACATTTTTTCGGGAAGAAATATCTAATCAACATGTATGTAAAAGCATACACAACATTTGAAAAAACGGATAAAAAAAGCCTGCTATATTTTAAAGTCAGTTGATTTTATTAAAGGAGTGATATAACGACTGTCGCAAGAAAAATATTGACATTCTGGTCTGGTCAGACTATATAACATTAGGAGGTATGTATAATGCTGATAACCAATATCTCAGAAGCCAAAGCCCAATTGTCATCTCTCATTGAAAAAGTAAAAGCAGGTGAAGATGTGATAATCGGTAAAGCAGGAAAACCTGTAGCCAGACTTACGAAATATGAGATAAAAGAGATACAGAGAAAGCCGGGTGCACTCAAAGGAAAGATAAAAATTGCAGAAGATTTTGATGAACTTCCTCCTGATATTGCAAAAGCCTTTGGGATGGAAGACTAATGAATCTTTTACTGGATACTCATGCACTTCTGTGGTGGCTGGATGAATATCCAATCCTTTCCAAAGAGGCCAGGGCAGCAATTTCTGAACCAGCGAATGTTGTGTTTATCAGTGCTGCAATTATTTGGGAAATTCGGATTAAACAATCCCTTGGGAAGCTTAAGATTCCAAAGAATTTTAGAGAAGTGCTTGAAGCCCAACCTTTTGAGATGCTGGATATTACTTCAGAACACGCACATAAAATCACCTCTATCGGTAACTACCATAGAGATCCATTTGACAGAATGCTCATTGCACAGGCGATGGTGGAGCGTTTTACACTTATAACCCGAGATAAAAACATAATGAAATATAAAGTGCCCATTATAAAAGCATAAAAAGCGGATTTTTTAAGAATTCTAACGCCCAAAGTCTCTGATAAAATCATTATTGACAAGATGATAAAATAACATGTACCAAGTAAAAAGGCTTTCAGCAAGATGCTGAAAGCCTTTTATTTTTTAGATGGCGCGCTCAGCAGGATTCGAACCTGCGACCTACGGATTCGTAGTCCGTCACTCTATCCAACTGAGCTATGAGCGCATTGAAAGTCGATTTAATAGCATATCGTTTTTCAATGATCAATTAAAAAGATAGGGAATACTGGGTTCTGGATTCTTGATACTGGTTACTTGGTACTGGATATCAAATACTGGTTCCCCCTAACACTACGTCGGGATCTTCGATAATTGATTCAAGGTTCAAAATTCAATATTTATGGTCTCATAAAAGTATGAAATTATATTTTTATTCTTCCCATGGAACTTCTTCGGGAGATGAGTTTATCCAGTCATCAACTATTCTTTGCGCTTCCCGGAAGTCTTCCTCAGAAATCCTGATTACCCCCCAACCATACTGAGACTGAAAAAGGCCATCATACGCGGTATCATGAAAAGATTTGATCTCTGCAGCTATCCCATTTTCCTCTAAAACCATTTTTATTACATTTGCCTCTGCTTCGTTCTCTGGCTTTATTAAGTCTTTCATGATTTGATTTCCCTCACTTATCAAAAAAATGAGATTCTCCTGTTCGAGTCAAATGCCTGTTGCGCTGTTTATATGGTCTTAAAGATATGCATAAAGGGAAAATCATCCTACCACAAAATAATCATTTTGGGGAGAATCTATTAATAAGATTTAATTAAAATTACCTTGCATTTATGTATATAGATAATACATAAAATAGTTCAGAAAAAATAATTTCAACTTTTTATGAGTGCATCAACCTTGAATTTTGATCTTTCAACTTTGAACTTTGGTAAATCAGTCAACTTTGGACTTTAAACTTTTTAAGCCATGCCGACAAAACGTCAAATAATAACTGAGCTGCTTTCAGATGGAAGTTACACGCTTCAGGAACTCTCTTCCGAACTCCATATTTCTGAGAGAGATGTCCTCAATCACCTTGAACACGTTCGAAAAAGTGTGAGACAGCCTCAAAAGTTCATTATTGAACCGGCTGAGTGCCTCAACTGCGGATTTGTATTCAAGGACAGATCAAAGATCCATACTCCGGGAAAATGCCCGAAATGCAGAAGCAGCCATATCCATGAATCTTCATACCGAATAGAATAAATATGTAAAGGGCAGACAGGGCAGTATCTTTGATTAGTACTTATTTGCTGCCGAAACAGGCATCCTGACATTCCTGACAAAGAGCGGATATGTCATATTCGAGGCGTGTCGCGGCATCCCTGAATTCCCCAACTTCTCTGCCGCACATTATGCAGGATGAGCTTGACTTGGCTATGGCATAGTTAATCTGATAATCATGTGATGAGAGGCATTCCAATAATTCATGAAATTTTTCCATTTACAGCTCCAACTTCTGATATAGCAATATCAACCTTATTAGGGATCATATCCGGCTTACAACGAATGCTTTAATCAATATATATCGACATAATAACCGTAATACTTTAGTAAAATTACAGGTCTCCGCAAAAAAGCGTTTATACTTTTCTTTGAGATTTAAGTCGGTCAAAATTTAGAAAGGTTACTTATCCGCTTTTGATCTGCGTTTTACCATGTCTATAAATTCATTAAGAGCAGCAGGAGAGCCAAATTCGCTGTCGTATAAATTTTCGTTCCAAAGGGTAAGTCCAAGCTTAAAGATGTGATGTATGATGCGGTCCAGTCCTTCGGGACCGTCAAGCCTTAAAACCTGCATAAAGAGCTCATCTGGTACTCTGACAGGATAAACGGAGTCAGATGAATCACTGTCTGTTTTGAGATAATCCTGAACACTTTTCAGTATCATCAGGTTTGTATATTTTTTTTTATATTCTTCTTCGTTCACGGTCCTCTCCGATATAGAAGTTTGATTATATGCCAGAAGCGTTTTAGAGTCAAAGAAAGATTATTAACTGAAATGACACTAATTAAGACTATAACACGAATAAAAAAGATCATTACCGATTTCAATCCTTACAGCACCTTGCTGACCTATTCTGAAGATCCTTGTACCTGCATTATTTAACCTTTCAATGGTTTCAGGATTTGGAAAACCAAATCGGTTGCCTTTTCCGGAGGAAATAACAGAAATTTCAGGACTTACCATTTTAAGAAAAGCTCTTGTACTTGAATATTTACTTCCATGATGAGGAACAAGCATCGCATCACTTTTAAGATTCCTTCCATATTTTTCCACCAGCCGGCTTTCGGTCTCCTCTTCTATATCACCGGGAAATAAAACAGATCTCCCTTTATAGGTCATCTTTAAGACAAGTGATCTATTATTGACTTCCTTGCTGTTAATCCCGGTCATATTATATTGTATTATGTTTCCGGGAGGATTGAATAATTCCACTCTCACTCCTGAAATATTATTTACCTGAGAAATACGGGCCGGTGTCAGTATCTTTATGTTATCCGATTCGACAATACCCATAAGGTCTTTAAATTCAGCGCTTTCAGAAGGTTCACCATTGTACCAGAATTCAGAGGGATTAAACTCGGAAGCGATAAATCTCATGCCATTTAAATGGTCAGGGTGGGGATGAGTAAGGACAAGATAATCTATGCGCAATATCTTTTTTCTAAAAAGAAAGGGGGATACTACATTTTTTCCTGTGTCAAACGTTCCCCCTCTGAAGCCCCCACCGTCGATAAGCATTCTTTTTTTCCCTGGAAATTGTATTAACGCGGAATTTCCCTGTCCTACATCAATAAAAGTAACCCTGAGATTTCCGTTAAACCTGGTGTTGTAAATCCAGTATGAAATATCAAATACTGCAAGCAATATGATTAAAGTCATCCCGAATTTTACCCATCTCCATTTCCTGAAATACACAATGCAAAACAACAGGCAATAGAAGAGAAGTATTTCGACCGGATTTGGTGTAACCGACCAGAAGGAGACCCATGGAAGTCCTGAAAGATATTCCATTATAGACATCATAATATGGATACCTGTCACACCGATCTCAAGTATTATTCCTGCCATAAAAGGTGATATAACTAAAACCATAAGGGCAAGCATACCAGCAGGCAGAATTATTATTCCAAGCAGAGGGATGATTACCAGGTTGGAGAAGACCGCGACCATGGAAATCCTGTAAAAATAGTAAACGGTCACAGGCAACAAAAAGATCATGGCTGAAAGGCTGGCCGAAAAGATTCCTGTAAAATAAAAATAACATTTTTTGAGACCTGCATTATGTTTAAACATCGCGTAAGGATCAGGAAATATCTTTTGAAAGCAGGGTGTAAGCCACAAAATCCCTGTAACAGCCAGAAAAGTCAATTGAAAGGATATACTCTCCAGGGCCAGTGGATCGATGGCAAGGATAATAAAGGCTGAAAAAATAAGAGTTGACCATATATCTCTTTCTTTCCCCAATACAATGGAAAAAAGGTATGTTAAAGCCATTATCATTGCCCTCTGGCCTGATACCTGAAAACCGCTCAGAGCGGTGTAGGCAATAACCGGTAAACAGGCTATTACTGCCGCGATCTTTTTTATATCATGATATACGATCAATCTTTCGAAAGATGCCAGGAAACTCATGCATATAAAAAAGGAAAGCCATGCTATTATACCTATGTGGAGACCTGATACGGCCAGCACATGTCCCATACCTGTTACATTAAACGGTTCTCTCAATTCATAGTCTATACCCTGCCTTTCACCAAGCAGCAAAGCCCTGTATATTGCATAGTCCCTTGTCGATAGTCTATCCTTCAGGAATTCCCTCACAGGATTTCGGATATACTCTGTTGTTTCGATTAAAACACCGGGATCACCCCTGCCCATTGGTACAATATATCTGCCATCCGAGACAGACGCATTACATGAGATCTTTCTGAGCTTCATGGACAGCTCATAATTATATGCACCCGGATTTTTAAAGTTGGTAAATGGCCTGAGATATGCCGGAAACCTTATGCGTACACCAATAGGTAAGATTTCAGAATTATTATAGACAGTAACAAGTACCTTATTACTTATATTTAATACCTTATTCTCAATAAAAATTCTTTCAGTCTTTAACTCAAAACGTTTAATCTGACCATTTATCCTCGGCGGGGTCAAAACAGTCCCTTCAATTATTACCTTTTTACCTTCGGTTATATTGACAAGATCCACATCATTGCCAT
>JASFHE010000172.1:0-10663 GCA_050123415.1 Desulfobacteraceae bacterium
CATATTTTTCGATTATATTCATATTGGCTACTTATCCAAATATTTAATCAAGGTAGAACGGCCAGTTACCTGACCGCCCCCTCGCAGATCCCTGCGTGCGGTTTTCCCGCACAAGGCTCCTCAGTATTACTCGCTTCGTACAAAAGCGATTGGTTAATCCCAGTATCCTATTATTCGGGGGCGGGGAATTCTAAAATATTCAACCATCCCCATAAACCTCTCAAACGTACAGCTTTTCCGTTGGCTCCTACGATTCAGCCACTTGAACATTATCTCTAATGCCTGATGGTAATATTTCCAAAGCATTTCAAAATTACCGCTTACGCCATAATAGTTCCAATGTCCTCGCAGCTTCTGCCTAAGTTTTACAAACAGTGCCCTTGTCCCAAGTTTACTGCGCTCTTTCTTGATCCAGGATAATAGATTGGCTATTGCGACCTTAAATTTACTCTTTGACGTTCGCATCTTTACTAATGGTTTTCCTTTTCTGCTTACGCCCCAGCGGTATTCAAAACCCAGAAAGGTAAATACTTCACTGCCTTCTGTAATAAACCTTGTAAACTTTATCATTCTCGTCTTTTCCTGCGATAGCTCAAGGCCAAATTTTCCAAGCCTTTCGCCCAGCACATCATAAAACTTTCGGGCATCCCGGTGATACTGAAAACAGACAACAAAATCATCAGCATATCTCATCAGCGTAACATCACCTTCGCATCGGGGTTTTACTACTTTCTCAAACCATATATCCAGTGCATAGTGAAGGTATATGTTAGCCAGCACTGCCGAAACTGTGCCGCCCTGTGGAGTTCCGGTTACAGGATATATTACCTGACCGTCCTCTTCCAGTATCCCTGCTTTCAACCATTTCTTTATTAATCTTAGAAATGATTTATCTTTGATTCGCTCAGACAGCATTCGGATCAGCCAGTCATGGTTCAGATTGTCAAAGAACCCCTTGATGTCAGCATCCACTATCCACCGAAACTTTCCTCTGTGGATCAGTTCACTTAACTTCAACGCTGCTTTCTGAGGGCCTTTTCCTCTCCTGTATCCATGACTGAACGGCATAAAATCTGTCTCATATATTGCAGACAATATTTCTGCTACTGCCGTTTGTAATGTCTTGTCTCCTACAACGGGTATTCCCAGTGGTCTTCTGCCCCCGGTTTTGGGTATATAACGACGTCGTACAAGCTTCGCCTTATACTTCCATTCCTTCAACTCTGTGACTATATTCCTGACATTCTCATCCAAATTGGACTTGAACTCTTTATAATCAACAGAGTCTACTCCCGGGGCCGCTTTCTTATTAATGCGTGAGAAGCTCCATTTAAGGTTTTCCTCATTGAGGAGACTGAAGAGATTCCCGAACCTGTGTTTGGGATCTTCCTTCGCCTTCTTTGCTATTCCCCGCAGGGAGGTTTGCATATGTTTATCAGCCTTTCTTATCTGCATATGTTTCCTTTGCGGACTGCGTAATACTGTCATCCCCTTCCCCGGCCTGTCCTGCAGGCTCCTGTGATCGGCCTTACCGTCTCAGAGTACTATGAGATGATCTGACTCCCTTAAGTCCTTCGGGTGTCCTTCTTTTGGTTGTAACTCCCTACCTCTCTATTGGAGGAGACATTAAGGGTCTCCCAAGTTCCTGATGCTTCTCTCACCACATGCCACGCTCTCTGACCCCGGCAGCCTCTCATGAATCTTGCTATAGCGATTCAATTATTCCGGCTTCCAGCTCGTTAAGACTGTCGCCAACTGCTCTATACTCCTAACGGGGCTGTATCGCTTAAGGAGGGTACGTCCTCCCTGCGGCCTGTAGTGTTCCCTGTGTACGCTTCGTGTGAGTCGTTCAGTGTTTTCCTACCACCTATCCTTCCCAATCACGCAACACTCGGTACGGGCTGCTGGCTAAGCTTTACCCGATAAAGACTTCCTGTCATGCTCTTAATACTTGAGTGTGACAGGGCACTCTATAAGAAGCACCAAGCTGCGCTTGGCGCACTAACGCCGAAGTTAAGGAGCCTGGCGTATTTATGGCACCGAACGACATGCTCCTAAGATGGTTGATAATATAGACTCTGCTCCGCTCGGCGATATAGTAGCCAGGTCGCCTTGAACTTTTTGTTAAGTGATGTTTATTTAAAGGATAATGATTATGCATAATAATTCTCAAGAAATAGATGATGATTTAATTCCTACTCAGGAACAAATAGATTATCATGAAAGCATACTGTCCATAATTGATGATGATATTGCAAAAGTATTCAGGGATTTTGGTTATTTAAAATATTCAGACCCAAAAAGACCTTTATTGGCTCAAATTGCACGCAGCCTTAAAGAAATTGTTGAATTACTTCGCAATAGCAATATACAAATTACCGATAGCAACCAAGGCCATAATAACAGTGGCAATAACTAGGACTAACGATAACCTATTGGCGGCTCTGGATATTTTATCTATTGAGGATTCTAAGTCCTCTAAGATGCTATTTATAATATCCATACATTTTTTTACAGTAAGGTCAGATATTCCCGAACCGCTTTTAATTTCTTTTATTTGTTTTTTACGCCATTCAGAGTGTTCTTTGTTTGGCACTGTATTTCCTCTCTTAAGATTATGTATATGGGTGGGGAAAGGAAGCGCGGTCAGCACGTGTCCATCTTAATGCGGCCATCAACAAAATTAGGTATGTGACTATTTATTGTTTGCCTTTGTTGTTTCTGGCCACCGGGAACTGATCATGTAAAGATTGATGGTCTAAACTATCAGAATTATCCGGGAAGCCAATAAGCACAAAGCGCGCTCTCCTTCAAGTAGGTTGTGACTTTATTGATCACGGAGCATCACCTCCTTTCGGGAGTATTAACCTTTCATGGGGAAGGCCGATTACCTTCCCCATGACCCCATATTTTCATAGAACACTTAACGTAGAGTAGACGGCCTTGAATTAAATTCAAAAATGGGACGTTGTTGACCAGTGTGACAAACTGCTAATATTCGCTTTAAAAACCGGTCCTGCTAAATCCTTTTACAAACAATATTTCTCCCTTAGTCAGAAATTATAAATAAATAATATACTGACATTACTGCATTGTCTTGCAGACAGGTGATTGATCCCGCTTTTTTTGGACAATAATAATTTCTTCTGCATTTTAACATACTGATTGTTGAAGTTTTTTACCGGTTAAGTCGATAAGGTATTATAAAATGTGAATTCGGAATTGATACTAATAGAGCTATGGCGGAGGTTATAAGTGATGGTTTTTATACATAAATAAGCATCGTTTTAAAAAGAGGGAAGAGGGAGATAATTATGAGCTCCTTTGATGAAAATTTTTTGTCCTCTGAAGACAGGGCCGGCAATGTAATGGGCATAGATCTTGACTCGCTGCATGGGCCGGTATTTTTTCCAGCAGGGGGTACTACAAAATCTTCCCACTGGTCCATTCCCTGGGCCGACCTCATGATGACGATGTTTGTATTCTTTGCAGTGCTCTACATATATGATTCTTACCATAAAAAAAATCCGCCCTCGGCAAATGAAACAAGCTCCACTGTTGATAAAGAAATAAAGCCTGAAGAAAATGAAGACTTATCCCAATTCTATGAGAAGAGTAAACAGATGCTGAAGGCGGAAGAACTTAAAGATATAACAACTGTAAAACTTATTAAGGATAAGGCAGTTAAAATTATTCTGCCCAGCGACGTGCTTTTTGATGTCGGGAAAGCAGAACTAAAAGCGGACGCGATCGGTTCTTTAGAGGCAGTGGGGAGATTACTGAAGGTAACTGATCTGGCTGTAACTGTGTCAGGACATACCGATAATGTCCCAATCCATACGGACAGGTTCCCGTCCAACTGGGAACTGTCAACAGCCCGTGCCTGTGTTGCAGCTAAATATCTGATTGAAAACGCTAACGTGGCCCCGGCGCGTATCCAGGTTATCGGATATGCCGAGAACCGGCCGATATCATCCAACGAGACTCCCGAAGGACGCAGCGCCAACAGGCGTGTTGAGGTAATTGTTTCAAAAGAACATATTTCGGATAACCTGAGTCCTCTTTAATGAGAGATGTATTAAGGAAGGTAAGTAATGGAAAGAAATAAATTAATAGGGCTGCTTTGTTGTGTGGCACTGGTTTTTATTGGTTTTGCCTTTCAGGGAAATTTGCTGCTGTATTTTAATCTGGCCGCCCTGTTTATTGTTATTGGAGGCACCGCGGGCGCGACACTGATAAGTTTCAGGATAAAAAGCCTGGGAAACCTCTGGCATGTGATAAAAAATACACGTCACTCCCGGGCTAAAGAGCCGGATGAGATTGTGGAGATACTTATAGATATCTCTGTTAAGAGCCGGGTAAAGGGGCTGCTTTCACTCCAGGAAGACGAAGATGAGACATCCATCCTTTTCTAAGACGCGCCTTAGGGTTCCTTGTTGACGGATATCCGGCCGAAGAGATCAAAGAGATCTTAAACACGGAAATGGCGTTTTTTAAAATACGAAGAGAAGAATCCGAAAGGATATTAAGGACAATCGCAGAGATATGTCCCGCCTTTGGACTCATTGGCAGCATAGTCGGATTAATCAGTATGATTTTCGGCCTGGGAGATTCTTCAATCATTATTAAAACAATTCCCATTGCCCTGACATCAACTCTTTACGGTATCATATTTTCAAACTTTTTTTTACTTCCCTTTGCCGCTAATATCCGGGAAAGAACAAACCACGAACTGCTTCTTCAAAAAATGATACTGGCCGGTACACTGGCGATAAAGGGTAAAACACATCCAAGGATGCTTGAAGTAAAACTTAAATCTTTTATCACTCCGTCTTTGAGGAACAACAAGCTTGTATCCATTGAAAGAATTCGAAAGATGCTCAAGATTGAAAATGATTCCAATAAGCAGATGCCGCCGGAAGAGACTGATTCAACTGCGGACAGTGTGGAGAATGAGGAACCACTGCAGGAATCCAAGGCAACCACATAGATGTCTTCAGGTTCCCTGTGTAATCTGTATGCAGTTTGCCTGAATCTGGTGAAGTTGTTTTTTTAGGGTATTGACTTCAGCCTCAGAGAATCCTGATAAAATTTTCTGCTCGGTGCTTTCCACGGTGAACCATAGCTTCCCCAGTATTTCTTCACCCCTGTCAGTCAATTGAAGTTTTTCATCCTGTTGTATAAGTCCTTTTTTTATAAGAATATCCAGAAAATCATTTGCTTCATTATCTAAAATTCCAAACTGTCTGCACATTTCTTCAACGGTCATTTCCCGGTCGCATCTTAAAACCATCATGAATATGACCTGCCGGCTGCTTAAGTCTGATATTTTTTTCAACTCTGCATCAAGCGCCTTTTGAACCAGCATTCCTGCGACATTAAGTTCACGGCCTAATGTGGATTTTATTTGTTGTTCTATCATGGTCATTACCTGTTTAAGTTTTAGTTCATATACACTGATCCCGGCTGCAACACCTGCATTAAGGCTTTCGATTGATTCGGACATCGGGATCCGGATCAGGATATCCGCTTTCTCTTCAAAATCCTGGCTGACTCCGGTGCTTTCATTCCCGATTACCAGGGCAACCGGTTCTGGTTTTAATTCCGCCAGTGACTGCAGACTGTTTCCCCCCGGACTGGTCACTATGATCTGATATCCTTTTTCACGCAGATGCCGGATCGTGTCCTTGCTGTTTTTAAAACGGACAATATCAGTCGAAAACACACTGCCTCGGGATGCCTCTATGGTTTTGGTCTGATAAAGATCGGTTTCATGTGATGTACTGAGTACATCATGAATGCCAAATGCATGACAGGTCCTGATAATGGTCCCGATATTGCCATAATCTTTCACCTCATCCAGCACAACAGCAAAGTCAGCGTTGAAAGGACCTGTTTTTTCAGGTATCTTCCCTAATCCTACGATTGGTATTACATAGTTTTTTTCAGTGGCTTTTTTTTGTATGCCATCAGATACATGGAAGGCTTCGATATCTAGCTTAAGATATTTTTTTTCAACCGTTGCCTGCGCATTTTCGGTAAACAGGATATATTCAACTTCAATGCCGTGCTCCAATCCCCAGTCAAGAATCTGCTCTCCCTCAAGAAGCATTCTTTTATGCCTGCCCCTGCCTTTACGTGTTTTTACTTCACGGGCCAGGATGATCTTTTCGTCCTTTATTGAGTCGATTTTTTTAATCATTGCCTGCAATAAATATCCTTCTGTATGTCTGATGTATGGTCATCGGCGGGTGTTTTTCCAATTTCTGCCAATTTCCCGGGCCTCTTATAGCTGTTATTTTGGAGGGCGTCCATAAGAAACAGGAAAATAATTCTATAGTGGTCTGTTATTGAGGATGCAAAGACCGGCTGAGGGAAGTTGGATTATCCCCGATGTGGTTGACTAAATATTTCTCCTTCTCCCCCAACCCCCTCCCGCCAGGGGAGGGGAGTTTTTGTAAAAGGGAAGCTTGAGGCGGGATCAGATCAAACGATTATTTTTTTATCCATACCTTCCCGTAATAAGCGGGGATATTCAGTGTCATATTGTTTCCGCTATTGACTCCGGGCAGGTTATCATGTTTTTGCAGCACCTCATTATAGTCCCCTGAAAATGGGAAACTGAAATTTACTTCGTGATTATGCTGGGAGAAGTTCAGGGCTACCAGGGCCCATGTATTTTCATACTCCCGGTTAAACAGCATGAGGCCGCGTGACTGGTGATTATCCCAGTCATTGTAAAAATAATGTGTCCCATGACGGAAAACCATCTCCTCCTTCCTTATCTTAATAAGCTTTCTGAAGAGCCAGATCATAGACTGCCCGGCTTTGTCATAAAAACGCTCCCATCGGACCGGCCTCAAGGTACCGATCCGGGCCGGACCGCTGTCAGGGACATCATAATTCTCCACGATCTCCTGCCCCTCCCAGAGCATGGGGATACCTTTGCCGAGAAGCAGCCCCATGACATAGGGCTGAAGCTTGTACCAGTTATCCCTTCTCCCTTCCCTTAAGACTTCTTTGTAAAGAGAATTGGTGCCAAAATCGCAGATAAAACGGGGATGATCATGGTTTTCAAGAAATTGAAGCGCAGTTTTGGAAATAATATCATCTACATGGCTTGCCTGTGCAGGATAACCGGCAAGACCGAGCTGCATGGCAAAATTATACAGGTTCCCAAACCGGCCTGATGCTACCGCATTGGCCGCGTTCAGGGTTTCATTCTGCCATGTGCAGTTACTGTAGGTTTTTTCGACAATTTCTATCGGTTTTTCAAGCTGCTCGGCGCACTGGATCAAATTGATGCTGTCGTTATCAAAGAAACGCTGCCAGTGTCCGGCTCCGCCGGTATCCTTTACTTTCTGGTAAGTATTGTAGACCAGGTTTGAATAGCCTTCATCCATGCATCCTTCATAATAGTTTGGTACGCAGTCGTAACGGATACCGTCAACGTGATATTTGTCCAGCCAGTAATAGTTTGCCGTAAAATAAAAATCCCTGGTCAATTCACGATGATAATCTGTGCTTGGGCCGAACATGTCTCTTGCATATGAGCCCATGAACGGATTTTCATGATAGTGAAGCTCATTATAGACACGCTCATAAATAAAGTTTCTGCCTGAATGGCCATAAATCATGTCGAGCATGACTGCTATGCCGTGTTCGTGTGCTGCCTCGATAAACTGCTGCAGATCCTTTCGTTTTCCAAACCGTTCATCCGGACCGAAAGGACCAACCGGCTCAAACCCCCAGTCTACCGATCTGTCCACATTGGCAACCGGCATGACCTCGATGCAGTTAATCCCGAGGTCCTGCAGGTATGGCAGCCTCGAAATGGCGCCCTTTAGATCAGCGGCAAATTCATGCAGCATAATTTCGTAGGCAATCAGGTCCTGAAGGGCAGGCGTCTTCCAGGTCTCCTCAATCGTCCCCCAGTTATAGTCTTCATAGCCAAGGGTAAAGGCGGATTGGCGTCCGATTCCGTATTCACGGGCATAGGGATCAATAATCCAGTCCAGAGAATCCTGTATTAGAGGGCTTCTAAGCTCAAAACGGTAAACATACCTCCCCTGTTTTCCCCACGCGGATTCGGCAGGTAAACGATCCGCCTCGTCTATGGTAACTTCTCCGCCCCAGAAATCTCCATATACAGGATGTATTGAATGGGTAAGGGGGAAGGTTTTTGGCAGGACGCTCTGGATAAACTGGTCCTCCTCGTGGATAATTTTTACAGAGAGTGCATTGTTATCCCCGGCAGATACCCAGGGTAAAAAAAGACCGAAGCGTATACGGTTGCCCGATAATTCGTGGAGCCCAAGTTGTTCAAGCGGTAATAATTTCATGGCATACCTCCATTTTTTTAAAGGTTGCTGACAAGCCTGAAGAAAGAACAGATAAGCATCTTCACCTGTAATCAGGCAGAAAATCCCCTTTTATTTTGTTTAGAAACAATGATCCGGAGATTTGCTATCCTGCTGCTGAAAATGGCCTGCTTGATCCTTTAACTTCTATTAATAAACGGGCTTCCTGTTTCCAAAAAGATGAAAGAATACAGCAAAAGTAAAATGCAAATGCTTTTTTTAAGGAATTAATGAGTGAACCTGCCTGAACAGGAGGTCGAGTATAGTGGACAGCTATTTTCAGATTGCTAAGGTCTGTAAATTTTAATGCTGCGGATTTGAAAAATCAAGGAGAAAGGTCGGAGGGATGAGTTTGGAGTGCGAAGTTCGGAGTTGGAAAATCAGAGGTCAGAAGTCGGAAGTCAGATACAATATGTTGTTGGCAGTACTGTTTGTGATATGATAAAAAGGACTGTATATTGATTTCACATCTCCGGCCATTATAGTTTTATCATGAAAAACAGGTACAGATGAAAAAGGAGAAGATAATGATTAAAAAAATATTATTTATTATTACAGTGTTATTAATCCTTACAAGCGCAGGGTATGCTGAAATTAAAACCCAGTGGAGAGGTCCAAACAGGGATGGTATTTATCCTGAAAAGAATTTGCTAAAGCAGTGGCCGGCAGGGGGTCCCAAACTGCTGTGGGCTGTTGATGGAATAGGTGACGGTTTTTCATCAGCGGCTGTGACTTCGGACCGGATCTATATTAATGGTTCAATAAATGAAACCGGTTATGTCACTTGTCTTGATAAAGATGGAAAACAACTCTGGAAAAAATCATATGGTCGGGCATGGCACAAGAATTACCCCGGGACCAGATCGACAATAACAAATGTTGATGATCTGTTATACCTGACAACTGGCACGGCCCAGCTTTTCTGTTTAAATGCAGACAGTGGTGAAACTGTATGGAAGGTTGATCTGGGGACCAGATTCGGTGCGTCAATCATTCGCTGGGGATATACCGAGTCAATACTGGTAGAGGGAGATTATCTTTTCTGTACACCCGGCGGGTTAAAGGCTGCCGTGGTCAAGATGAACAGAAAAGATGGAACAGTTTTGTGGACCTGCAACGTAAACGGCGAATCGTCTGCCTATTGTTCGCCTGTACTGGTAAAACATGGCAGTCTGAACCTGCTGCTTACCATGACTCAAAGATCAATTGTGGGAATAAATGCAGATAACGGTAAACTGCTGTGGACCTATGAGCATATCACCAAATATGATATTAATCCTAACACGCCCTTATATAAGGATGGATATGTATTCTGTTCGAGCGGTTATAAAACCGGGAGCGTAAAGCTCAAGCTCGGCCCGGACGGTAAATCAGTCAAAAAAGTCTGGAGAAATAAGGAGTTAGACAGCCAGTTTGATTCATTTATTCTTCTTGACGGGTATATTTACGGTTCCGGCCATGAGAGCAGCGGCTGGTATTGTATTGACTGGAAAACAGGAAAAACAGGATACAGGTCAAAGGAACTTAAAAAGGGGAATATTATTTTAGCTGAAGGGATGTTTTATATTTATACGGAAGGGGGAAAAGTTGCCCTTGTTAAGCCGGATTCATCAAAATTAAACATTGTCAGTTCATTTAAGATCGAACAGGGGACAGGCCAGCACTGGGCTCATACTGTAGTGAAAGACGGCAGGCTTTATGTCAGGCATGGCGATAGTCTGCTTGTTTATTCGATCGCAAAATAACAGATTTATTTTGTAATTATATACTGCTGCAGACAGCTCTCTACTCAACGATTTTAAAAAGTCGGGCTGGATACTTACAGGTTTTCAGGCCGGCATGAATCTGTTGTGCCCGGGTTTTCTGTTATACTCCCTGGGTTTTTTATCATTTTCGCCGAATGCTCTTTTGAATTTTGTATCCAGTATATAGTCTCCATCAACCACGATTGTTTCCAGGACCTGCAGTCTCCTCTCAATTTCTTTTATGTCTGACCTGTTTTCCAGTTCATTGATACGCCGCGTCAGATCTTTAATTTTTTGGCTGTCAGCCTCGCTGTCTTTCCTGGCCTGACTTCCATGGAATGCCTTTTTAAGGGCATCTCCTGTAACACCGATTATTATGATTATACAAAAAATGTCCAGATATTCATAATCTGCTCCTTAAAAAAGATTTTAGGGGCTTGGCAAATGCTAAAACACCTATTATAATGTTTTCATGCTACCCAAAAGCCAAAAGGAGGGACTGCGCATGAAAACATCGACGTTGGTTCGGAATGGAGTATCCGCGGAAATTGTAGAATT
>JASFHE010000173.1:0-10653 GCA_050123415.1 Desulfobacteraceae bacterium
ATCCTGCCTGAAAGCCGTCTCAATTTCGATCATGACTATTCCATACCACGTCAAACCGAAGAAACCCTGATATCCATCGGTCGCGACCGTGCTGACCAGGTATGATCGCCCCTTTAAATTAATAAACCTGAAATCCGATTTAAGATCTACGTTAACCTTACTTGATATATCCAGGACATCCGGTCTGTTTGAACACATCACTTTCCCGTTTTCATCCAGTATTCCAATTATAAAATCCTTATTTCCTTCACCCAGGTCTCTAAAGATGCCCTTCATTTCATCTTCAAAATCAAAGCAGAGACAAAGAGTACCCAGGGATTTATAAGTATCAGGATCTTCAATCTTCTGCGAATAAATTAAAACATTATCCTTTTGAGGTCGAAGATCCGTCTGTCTGAAGGTTTCTACGTATTTTTCCGAATATTTTTCTGAATGGAGATCTATAGCCAGGGTTTCAACCAGCAGATGATCTGAGGAATGGGATATTTTATTGTTTGGATCCAGATTAGCCCTTACATTGCCTTCAATATCAAGTATTATGATTTCATCATACACTGTATATTCATACTGATAAGATACCAGCCTTTCCCTGATCAGGTCAGCCCTCTGTTTAAAAACATCAGAAGTACAATCTTCATATGAAAATTTTAGGAACCTGACTATTTCAGTGTCGGTTGCCAGATAGCCGACATCAGCTGTCCGCTCAAAGAGATTACGCTTTAATATATTAATTGCAAATTTTGCCGCATCCGAGACTTCATGAACAACTTTTTTAACTATTTCAAGAAGAATAGCAGCCAGCAATCGTTCCTGAATCTGACTATATTTATCCTTTGTTGAATCCATATCCTGAATAAGGGGAGTAAACAGACGCGAGGCATGGTCCTCCATACGGCAGACCTCGATCATTCCCGAAGTTATTGCACTGGACCAGCGCTTGTTTATTGATTTGAAGGTTGATATGTAATTACCGATAACAGGTATTGCACCAACCAGTCTTTCTCTCTGTTGTGTTATCATTTCAATATTCATATAAAATCCTCACCGGGAAAATAGTCAATGCAATGACAGTTGAGGCTCTTGCAAAATTCCTTTATTACCATAAATTATTATGTCAACGAAAAGTTAGATCTAATAATTTCAAGCAGTTATGAAATATGGATTTTCGCAGAATGACAATTATATTGAATTTTGCAAGAGGCTCAGTTTAAAATTCACTATTCCCGTTATTTGATAATTGGAAACAGTTAAAACTAAATTCCCTCTTTTCCACTACATTATATTTCGTAGCTCAAAATAATTACTTGCAACATTTTACCAACTCATTTAATTTCACTGGTCCCCATTCCTTTTTATGACATTTATGTAATTTATCATTATCTTATGTACATATATGTCGATATATTGTCATTTTGTAACATCTTTGTATGATTTGCAATTCTAGTGCCAAAAATGTATTAAATTCATGCACAGAATTACATACCTGTACACTGGAAACAGTGCACAACCATGAAATCACTCAATATTATAAAGATTGAAGTGCACTTTAATTGACAAAAGGTCATTCCGTATTTATGGTTTACCCGGTGAAAACAAATGGAAAACGAGAAAGAAAATCAAACAAGAATAATCCTGGACAGCATTGCCGACGGCGTATTCACAGTTGATTCGGACTGGAAGATTACGTCATTCAACCGTGCTGCCGAAAAAATTACCGGGATCAATAAAGCGGAAGCTATCGGCCGGCAGTGCTGGGAGGTCTTCCGTGCGAGCATATGTGAAAGTCTCTGCTCATTAAGGCATACCGTCGAAACAGGGAAGCCTGTTGTCAACCAGTCCATATTTATTGTCAATTCATCCGGTGAACGTGTCCCCATAAGCATCTCAACTGCTATCCTCAGGAACAAAAACGGAAAATTAATAGGAGGCGTGGAATCATTCAGGGATCTCAGCCTTGTTGAAACCCTTAAAAAGGAATTAAGCGGACGCCATTCCTTTCATGATATTATCAGCAAGAACAAGGAGATGCAGAGGCTCTTTGGAATTCTGGAGCAGGTTGCCGAAAGTGACACTACTGTTTTGCTTGAAGGAGAGAGCGGTACGGGTAAAGAACTTTTTGCAAGGGCCATTCATTCCATGAGCCCGAGAAAGGACGGGCCTGTTGTAACGATCAACTGCGGGGCCCTCCCGGATAACCTGCTCGAGTCCGAGCTTTTCGGTTATAAGGCCGGGGCTTTTACAGATGCAAAAAAAGACAAGGCCGGGCGCATAGCACTGGCAAACGGGGGTACCCTTTTTCTTGATGAAATAGGTGACATATCCCCGGCGCTCCAGATAAGATTGCTGAGGGTGATACAGGAAAGAAGCTATGAACCCCTTGGCAGCACAAAAACCGAAAAGGCCGATGTACGCTTTGTTGCCGCGACAAATAAAAACCTTGAAACCCTGGTTAAAGAAAAAAAATTCAGGGAAGATCTCTATTACAGGATAAACGTTGTAAAGCTTCAACTACCGCCGTTAAGAAACAGGAAAGGCGATATCCCGCTCCTGGCATCTCACTTTATCAAACGATTCAATGATTTAAAGGGAAAGAATATACAGGGATTAAAGCCCGAAGTATTGCCTGTCCTTATGGCCCACGATTTTCCGGGCAATATAAGGGAGCTTGAAAATATCCTGGACTATGCAACCGTTGTCTGTAAAAATGATCACATAGGTATTGAGCACCTTCCGGATTATCTGGCTGCTAGTGCAAAAACAGAAGAAACCGGCCAGAGCATAAACCATGAGGGTATAAAAGCGGCCGAGCGCAGCTACATATATAATGCTCTTAAAAAAAACAGCTGGAACAGAAAGGCCACTGCCGCCTCTCTTGGTATGCATCCCACAACATTATGGCGAAAAATAAAACAGATGAATATAGACACACCCACTCAGGATGGCAGATCAAAAGCCCAATGACCAGAAATGCAAGTATGCAATGCTAAAACAGCCTTGTATTGCATATTTGCATTTCTGCAATGTTTTGATAAACTTTTCATTTTTTAAGCTTTCCTTTATTTATACCATTATTTCAGAAAGTTACGGTTTTTTAACTTAATTCCTTTTCTCTGGCATATAAAATGCTATTATTATAATTGCATTCGACAGTGTTCAACTAAAAAAGTTCGGATGGATACCAGTTGACATCTGGTTTAATTGAAGGCAAAAGGAGGTGATCCAATGCCGGGATTTAACAGAAAGGGGCCCGAGGGAATGGGGCCAATGACAGGCGGTGGCCGCGGTTTATGCAATCCTGCAAACAGATCCTTTTTAAGCCGGGGAGGATCCTTTATGGCCGGGGCAGGCCGGGGAAGAGGCTTTGGCGCTGGTCGACGACAATCAGGTATGGGCCGCGGAGCAGGATCTGGATATGCAGGCGCTCCATATTATGACAAAGCCCAGGAGGAGAGCTTACTCAAAAATGAGGAAGCAATGCTTAAGGATGAACTGGAGGCCATAAAGCAAAGGCTTGAAGAAATAAAAGAAACCACTTGATACATACTCTAGGTTATAGTGCCTCTCAACACTATACTTGGCAAAAGCAGGCCGGGGCAATAGCCTCCTGTCCCGGCCTGTAGTTTATCAATAATAATAAGGCATTTTTAATATGAGGATTGCTATACCAGTATGGGAAGATAAAGTCTCTCCGGTGTTTGACACCGCCCTTAAACTGATGGTAGTAGAGATCAAGGATCAGAGGGAGGAGTCCAGATTTGTATATCATATCGATGAAAATGACCTTTTTCAAAAATGCCACAGGATAAGAAAACTTGACCTGGACATTCTTATATGCGGGGCGGTTTCGCATGCGTTTTTGCAGATGCTTCTCGCCTCCGGCCTGGATGTTATACAGGAAATATCAGGCCTTGCGGAAGATGTATTAAAGGCTTATCTGCAGGGGAATATATTTCAGCCCAGATTTCTGATGCCGGGATGCAAGAGAGGACTTCACCGGTGTGGACAACGCAGAGCGCGTAGGGCAAAGGGTAAAGAGTATAAAAATTAATTAAAATTGAATTTGGAGGGAATTTAATAAATGCAAAATAATCAACAAAATCCGGGATTGGCAAATCTGGATGCCCAATCTCAGCAGGAAATGGAGATAGGCAAACGCCTTGGCTCAATAAAAAATAAAATACTTGTTATGAGTGGAAAGGGCGGTGTTGGTAAAAGCAGTGTTGCATCGTTTCTTTCCATCAGCCTTGCAAAAAGAGGACATAAGGTAGGCCTGATGGATGTTGATCTTCATGGGCCCAGCATCCCGAGAATGCTGGGAATAAACGCAAACATCGCAGTTTCACCCGTATCCGGAAAAGCCATACCCATAGAGCCAATGCCCAATCTTCAGGTAATATCAATAGAATCCATTATGGGTGCTGATAAGGACGCTGCCACTATATGGCGCGGACCGATTAAAATAGGAGTAATAAGGCAGTTTATTTCCGACATGGACTGGTGGTCGGACCTTGACTACCTTGTTATCGACTCTCCTCCGGGCACAGGTGATGAACCCCTGACAATAGCCCAGACTGTAAAAGAAGCAAAAGCGCTTATTGTAACTACACCCCAGGAAGTGTCCCTGGCAGATGTAAGAAAATCCATTAACTTCTGCAAACAGGTGAAGATGGAAATGCTCGGGGTCGTGGAAAATATGAATGGTCTTAAATGTCCCCACTGCGGCGAGATAATCGACCTGTTTATGTCAAACGGCGGCAAGGATATGGCTGAAAAGGCGGGCGTTGAACTTCTTGCAAGCCTCCCGATAGAACCGGAAGTTGTTAAAATGGCAGACAATGGCAGACTGACAGAACTTGACCAGGAAGGAATAGCCTTCAGTGATGAATTTAAAAAACTGGTTGATCAAATAGTAGAAAAGACTAAAAAAGCTTAATTGACAACAAATTAATATCGGAGGAACCGGAATGAAAAAAGTTGCAATAGTCGGATGCGGATCATATATGGACAGCGGATATGGGTGCCCGGGAGAGTGGAGATGTCTGAAGGCGGCAGCACAGGGAGAAGGCAAATTCAGTGAGCCTGTACATGTAATCGGTTTTGTTAAATGTGAGTGCCCCGGAAGAAGCACGGTACCAAATGTAGGCATGACCATAAAACTTTCAGAGATTAAACCGGATGAAATTTATCTTAGCTCATGCCTGGTTAACGCCTCTCCGGGCTGTCCATACACTGACCCGGAAGCCATGGCAAAGGCTATTGAGGGAAAAACAGGCCTCAAGGTAATTGCAGGGACCCACGATTATCATTAGAGAATTATCAGGCAATATATATGACAGACGATTTAGATAAATTTGTAAAAGAAACCCAGGCCCAGATAATTGCTGATTTAAGGGAAATCTACACTGCCGAGGCCATAGAAAGATGGATAAATCCTGACAATGAAGGACCCATTGATAATCCTGATGCACATGCCACTGTGAATGGCACCTGCGGCGATACAATGGAGATATACCTGAAGTTCCTTGACGACATAGTAATACATGCAACCTATATGACTAACGGATGTGCATCGAGTAATATATGCGGATCATTTGCCGCTGCCATGGCCATGGGGAAAACCCCTGATGAAATCATTGATATCAACGGAGACGCCATACTCGGCAGAATTGGAGACAATGTACCGGAAGAAGACAGGCATTGTGCGTTTCTCGCGGCAAGCACCCTTCAGGAAGCACTGGATATCTATATGAGAAAGCAAAGGGATAAGTAAAGGGAAATATTGTGATTATAAGTATTGCGAGCGGAAAAGGCGGAACAGGCAAAACAACCGTAGCGACAAACCTCTCGGCTTCTCTGAAATCAGGAGTCAAGCTTCTGGACTGTGATGTTGAAGAGCCAAATTCCCATCTGTTTATAAAACCCGTAATGGAATCAGAGGAAACAATCACAACCCCTGTTCCGGAAATAGATGAGAGCAAATGTACTCTCTGCGGCAAGTGCTGTGAGATCTGTCAGTTCAAGGCAATAGTCCGTATAGGGGATACGATTTTACCTTTTACTGATTTATGTCACAGTTGCGGTGGATGTTTTGAGGTTTGCCCTGAAAATGCCATTACTGAGACATACCGTGAACTTGGTAAACTTGAAAAAGGGCATAAAAACGGTATTGAATTTATTCACGGCAGACTCAGAGTAGGTGAGGCAATGTCTCCGCCGCTTATCAGAAAGGTGCGGAGTTATGCAGAGGAAGATACTATTACAATAATCGATGCCCCACCGGGGACGTCCTGCCCTGTGATAGCGGCCATGAAAAATACCGACTTCATTATCCTTGTTACAGAACCCACGCCATTCGGACTGCATGATTTAAAACTCGCTGCCGGGGCAGTAAAATTACTGAACATACCATGCGGGATTGTTATAAATCGTTCCGACCTGGGAGACAAAAAGGTAAATTCATTTGCTGAAGAGGAAAAAATCCCCATCCTCATGGAGATTCCTTTTGACAGGAAGATTGCAGAGTCTTACTCAAGGGGAGAACTGGTAGTTGAAAATTACCCGGAATGGAAAGATAAATTTGTAACACTCTATAATGATATAGAAAAGATAGTGCAGGAGAATCATTGATGAAAGAACTGGTAATAATAAGCGGAAAAGGCGGCACAGGAAAGACAAGCATGGTTTCGTCCATTGCCTCCCTGGCAGAAAATATGGTTCTCTGCGATGCTGACGTGGATGCTGCAGACCTGCATTTGATAATGAAACCGGATATAGTTCATTCCGACCTTTTCAGCGGAGGGGCAGAAGCCGTAATAAACAATGATAAATGTGTTGAATGCGGTCTTTGCAGGGAATTATGCAAATGGGATGCAATAGATGAGAATTTTAAGGTAGACCCAATCGAATGTGAAGGCTGCGGTGTATGCTTTTACTTTTGCCCGGAAAAGGCAATTGATTTCCCCCCTAAAACATGCGGAGAATGGTATATCTCGGACACCCGATTCGGCCCCATGGTACACGCAAGGCTTGGAATCGCCGAAGAGAATTCAGGAAAGCTGGTTACCCTTGTACGCAGAGAGGCAAAAGATCTGGCTGAAAAAAAAGGGCTGGACCTTATCATTACTGACGGTGCCCCGGGCGTCGGCTGTCCGGTTATAGCATCTATCGGCGGGGCTGATGCGGTACTTATAGTGACAGAACCCACGGTATCCGGGTTACATGACATGACCAGGGTAGCTGAACTGGCCGCTTTCTTTAAGATTCCGGCTATGGTATGTGTAAACAAATATGACCTGAACCCGGATAAGGCAGATGAAATCAGACAATACGCGGAAGAGCATGATATGCCGTTTTTAGGCCGCATACCCTTTGATCCGGTATTTACAAAGGCTATGGTGCAGGGTATAAACATATTTGAATATGCGCCTGAAGCAGATATCTGCGGAGATATCAAGGCAATCTGGAATATGGCAAGTGAAAAGTTAAACACAATTGCAGCAGACAAGTAACCGTAGCAGGTATACTTGATTGTTAAGATATTTGTTACGATTTAAAAAATATTATTAAGATCAGGAGGATTTATACATGAAAGACGGAAGAATAGCAGTTCCATCAATGGCAAATGGGGGTCTTGACGGCCAGAGAGCAGGTCATTTCGGACACTGCGATGTTTTTACACTCGTGGACGTAAAAAACGGAGAAATTGAACAGGTCACAACTATCGATAACAGGGAACACGTGCAGGGCGGATGCATGGTTCCGGTGAACCTGCTCGCAGAAAACAAGGTGAACGCCCTTATAGTCGGTGGAATAGGTATGAGACCGCTTATGGGCTTCCGCCAGGTGGGAATCGATGTATATCATGACGCAGTAAGACCGGAAATCAGGCCCGTTGTCGAGGACCTCATTGCAGGGACACTTCCCGCAATAAGTGATGATCAGGTCTGCGGTGGCGGGGGAGGACAATAAAATGAAAATAGCAGTTACATCCCAGGGAACGGATCTGGACGCAATGGTTGATCCCCGTTTTGGAAGAGCGGCATATCTGATCGTTGTTGATTCGGATACAAATGATTTTCAGGTAATTGACAACGCCGCAAATTTAAATGCCATGAAAGGCGCAGGGATTCAGGCTGCGGGCAGCATTGTTGACAGCGGAGCAGAGGTGCTTTTAACAGGGTCTTGCGGCCCGAATGCCTTTAAGGCCCTGCAGGCCGGGAAAGTTGCCGTATCAAACGGAGCCTCAGGAACCATCAAAGAGGCTGTACAGGCATATCTTGACGGGAAATTGCCCCATGCTGACAACGCCAATGTTGAGGGACACTGGTAGATAAAAGAAAGGTGCACGGCACAAGGCTCAAGGTGTAAGATTTCTAAAAGTAAAAAACTGAAATTATTATAAACAGAGATACAAACAAAGGTGATTACTATGTTAAAATTGCTGTTAGTCAGCAATAATATGGAATCTTTAGATATATTTATTTCAACGCTGAAAAAAAATAATGATATAGAACTTATTTATGCCAATTCCGGAGAAACAGCATTGAAAAACATCAAAGACAATGCTATTGATCTTGTTATTTCAGATGAAGAAGTAGGGGACATGTCCGGCCTTGCCTTTATCAGGAAACTCATTTCAGTTAATCCTCTGATTAATTGTGTTGCTGTAAGCAGCCTTTCTGAAAAGGATTTTCATGAGGCAAGCGAGGGGCTTGGAGTAATGAATCATCTGCCTGTAAATCCCGGGGCAGATGATGCTGAAGAGCTTCTCAAAAATTTAAGGCTCATTAAAGGTCTTGAATCCGGATAGGATTAATAACAAGATTAACAAAGAAGGAAAAATGATGGCCGAGGTAAGTAATATATTAACTGACAACATTCAAACTACAACAGAAATGCTATTAAGTTCCGGATATTCGGAAAAGGCGATCAAGTATTATCTGGACAAAAAAAATATGGGAGAGCTGGATGATGCCAACCAGATCAGTGAGTTGACCGGTCATTGCGGTGATACAATGAAGATCTCCCTGAAAATCGATGGTGATATTATACAGGACGCCAAGATACAGGTTCTTGGTTGCCCTGGAGCAATATCCTCTGCAATGGCTGCAATGGATATGATTAAGGGAAAAACCCTTGATTACGCCTTAAAAATGACAGACAGGGATATATTTCGTGAAATTGAAGAAATTCCTGACCAGAAACAGCATTGTATTAGACTGACAAAAAAGACCATCGAAAAGGCAATAGAAGAATATAAATCGGGAAACGGCGGCAATCCGAAAGGAGAATAGTCATGCCTATCTATGATTTTTTATGTACTGACTGCGGTATCGAAGTAGAAATACTTATGACCTCATCTGAGGATGTACCGGAATGCAGTAAATGCGGCAGTAAAAATCTTGAAAAAAAGATGTCAGTAACATCTTCTTTTTCAGGAAATTCTTCGGCAGGATTTCCAGGCCCGGGTGATACCAGTTGCTGCGGATCAAATCCTTCACAGGCAGGGTGTGCCGGTCCGGGGAGCTGTTGCGGAAAGAGCTTTTCATGATCCTTAAAGAAATAATTGAATCACTTGACTATGATGCGGAAGTAAAGGATATACGACAGGGTGTGTTTCATACAGGAGTAGTAAGCCGATACTGCGGTCTTGGCGCGACACTTCCGAAAGATGCCCTGAAACAGACACCTCCCCTTGTTGAGGCTCCCGGTTTCCTCCTAGACAAAACCGCTCGTGAACTGGCAGAGATGTCCCTTTCCGAAAGTATCCTTGAAGCTGCAATCGGTATGGCTGCTATCAACTCACTCATTGAGGTCGATGAATCAAAATGTTCCGAGCTCAATGCCCGTGAACTTATTATCGAAAAAGGCGAAAATAAAAATATCGCGATAATAGGACATTTCCCGTTTATACCAAAACTCAGGGGGATTGCCCGGGAATTGTGGGTAATTGAAAAAAATCCAAAACCGGGAGATTATCCCGCAGATAGCGCCAAAGACCTTGTCCCTCAGGCGGATGTCCTTGCCATCACAGGCACTGCCATAACAAATCACAGCATCGGAGACCTTCTCAAGTTAAAGAAGAAAAGTGCCTTTACTGTTGTTCTTGGTGATTCGGCTGTTCTTTCGCCCGTGCTTTTTGATTACGGGATTGATGCAATTGCAGGTACAATGGTGACGGATATTGACCTTGCCTTAAAATGCATAAGCCAGGGAGCAAATTTCCGGCAGATAAAAGGGACAAGAAGGCTTATAATGATGAAGGATTAAACATGCCCGATATATATGATGAATTAAAAAAACTCGCCTTTAACATTATAGATAAAAACCTGCTTGATAGGAATATAACAGTAAAGGCCAGGGCCTTGAGCGTTGAAGAGGCTATAGGCAGCCCTGAATCGGACGACTTCCCCCTGATGAAAGGCAAGGAAAGACTTATGCATGCGGAGCTTGAAGGCTCGGCAGGGCAGGCATTTACAGACCGGTACGGTGATTTTGAAGGGACACTTAAGGATATTCTCGAATCGGACCTTAATAATAATTACCGGAGGGCTATATTTACAGCATCCCTTAATGCAGCACTAAGGCACATGGATCTTGCCAGGGGAACAATTCACTGCAAAGATAAAGAGCCTGGCGAATGTGCAGTACAGC
>JASFHE010000174.1:0-10650 GCA_050123415.1 Desulfobacteraceae bacterium
TTACCTCCGACAATCATGGAAATCTAATCATGGTTAAATAAGAAACCGGTAGTGCCAAGATAAATTTATACTACAATAACACTCTGATATCATTAGAATGTTTAAAACAAACTGTTCAAAATCAGCTTAATTAATTATACATTTCATGTCAGATATTAAAAAAATATTGGCTAAAAAAACTACCCTTTAGCCTTCATAACTAACAATTGGTATAAAATATTATAAGGAGAATATAGTAAGAACAATTAATATGTTGATATTTCTATCAAATTATGAAATTGTCATTCTGGCACGAATCATGCTTTAGTAAGTATAGGATATAGCGGTTTCAGTTATCAAATTTATACTAAAAATAGACTATCCATCAGACAATACATGACTTACCAATCGTCTTATGGACTATGTTCTTAAGATTTTCCCCATATTTGTTTCGAGTATTAACCAGGTAATGTCATTACCTTTGAGTTCCTTTATCAAAGGGCTGTGTACATATGCATATATTCTGTCTGTCGGATTTTTTTAATTATGCTGATGACAATGATTCTGATGAACTGATTTAAATGGGCGTTCAAAAAAATATAAATTTTATTAATATTTACCAGGAGGTTATGCTAATGATTATTGAAACAAACAATTTGAAAAAGATTTATCGCACTGAAGATGTTGAGACCACAGCTCTTGACACAATCAACCTGAACCTGGATGACGGACAGTTTGTCTCCATTATGGGGCCCTCCGGTTGCGGCAAGTCCACACTGCTTAATATCCTTGGCCTGATTGATAACATGTCAGGAGGGAGTTTCAAATTTTTGGGAGAAGAGGTGTCAGGATATTCCGAATCAAAAAGGGCGGCCCTTCGTAAAGCCAACATCGGTTTTGTATTCCAGAGTTTTAACCTGATTGATGAACTCACGGTATATGAAAACATTGAACTGCCCTTGCTTTACAATAATGTACCTTCCGGTGAACGTAAGGAAAAAGTGGAAAATGTCCTGGAAAAACTAAGCATGGGGCACAGAGGCAGGCACTTCCCCAGGCAGCTCTCCGGAGGTCAGCAGCAGCGTGCCGCAGTAGCAAGGGCGATTGTCAATGAGCCTAATCTGATACTGGCTGACGAGCCTACAGGGAACCTCGACTCCAAAAACAGCCACGAAGTAATGGATATGCTTGGCAATTTGAATAAAGAAGGCACTACCATTCTGATGGTGACACACTCGGAAGAGATGGCTGGCTACAGTGACAAAACTATCCAGCTGCTGGACGGCAAAATCGTTCCACAATAAACAACAGAGGAGAAACACCATGGCTGGTACATTTCTGAAAACAACAATCCGTAACCTTTACCGTGAAAAAGTATATGCGGCGATTAATATCGCTGGGTTATCCCTGGCCATTGCATGTTGTATAATTCTGGGGCTCTACTTAAAAACCGAACTGACATACGATATGCATAACAAAAATTACAAGAAGATCTACAGGGTGGTAAATGAATTTAATGTAAATGGAAAATTGGAAGCTATTGCAAGGACATCGCAACTGCTTGGCCCCATGCTCAAAGAGGATTACCCTGAGATAGAAGATTTCGTAAGATTATTTACTATTAACCGAAAAGTATTGATGAAAAGTGGAGATAAGGGTTTTTACTGGGAAACCTCCGGTTTTGCCAGTAAAAATCTTTTTGATTATTTTGACCATGACATTATTTATGGCGATCCCGCAAAACTAAAGACCGAACATTTTGCCGCAGTGAGTGAAACATTTGCAAAAAAATACTGGGGAAATGAAAATCCTGTCGGTAAAACAATTAGTTCAGAAGGCTTCTCGGTTAAAATAACACATGTTTTTGCTGATCTGCCGAAAAACTCTCATGTGAAGTATGACATTATTCAATCGGACGATATACCCTATTTTGCTGTACCGGAGGATGCCAATGCCCGTCGTCAAAGACTGACAAATGTTAATTGGTATACATTTTTAATACTTCCGGAAGACTATAATATTGCAGACTTTAAGGATATTTCCGACTCTTTTTTCAAACGTCATATGGAAGAAATGTTAAGACAGGCGAATATTACTTGGAGGGCCTGGCTTCAACCGCTGGCAAAAATTCATTACAATTCGGATCTACAGTTTGACGAACCTACAGGAAACAAACATTATCTTTATGGCTTTACAGCAGTGGCAATTTTCATTCTTTTGGTGGCCTGCATCAATTATATGAACCTCGCAACAGCACGTGCAACAAAACGCGCGAAGGAAATCGGCATGCGAAAGATTATAGGCTCCGGCAGACCACGCCTGATTATTCAATTTCTGGGTGAGTCTGTTTTCTTTTCATTGATTGCATTACTACTGGGATATGCCCTGGTCCAGCTCATAGTGGCCCTGACTCCTATTAATATACTGCTGGACAATTCAATAGCCGTAAAGGACCTGACAGCTCCCTACCTGCTGGGATGTATGGTCCTGTTCAGTCTGGTCTTAGGAATGTTATCAGGTATTTACCCTGCCCTATACCTCTCTTCCGTCGCCCCGCTAACTGCCCTTGTAGGCACCCATAAAACAGGAAAAGGAAGTATCAGGTTGCGGGAATTACTGGTTTTGATCCAGTTTATCATCTCTGTAAGTGTCATAGCCAGCACCCTGTTTATGGCCATGCAGATGAGTTATATATCCAATAAGGGCCTTGGTTTTGACAAGGAGAGCCGTATACTTATTACCCTGCGAACTGCTGACGTAGTCGATAAAGTGCCAACTATAAAAAAGGAGTTTTTAAAAAACAGCAGTATTCTTGGTGTATCGATATGCGATCAGGTGATCGGTAAGGCTAATAATATAATGGCACCCGCGGTAGATAACAGTGAAGGCGTCCAGGAAATGATTACAGTAAATACAATGGAAATCGGTAAGGATTTTATAAATACGATGGGGATAGAACTAACACAGGGCCGGGATTTTTCAAAGAGACTAATTACGGATGTGGGTAATTCCTTCCTGGTAAATGAGAAAATGGTGGAAAAAATGGGATGGGACCAGCCACTGGGCAAACGTATTGGGGCTGGCAAGGTCATCGGTGTAGTTAAAAATTTTCATTATGATTCTCTCCATAAGCCGATTCAACCTTTTGTTCTTCAAAGATTTTCCGGCACACAGGGTGTTCAAGGTCAAAACCGTGACCTCTTAATTTATAATATGGTCGTGAATCTGGTGGGAGAGGATATATTCCGAACACTGAGCTTTCTGGAGGATAAATTTGGTGAATTTGATCCAAAACACCCCTTTGAGTTTGAATTTCTGGATGACTCTCTAAACAAGCTTTACCTTAATGAACAACGCCTGATGAGTCTGACCAGTATCTTCGCGGTTATTTGTATCTTTATTTCCTGCATGGGGCTCTTTGGGCTCGCCGCATTCACTACTGAACAGCGTACCAAGGAAATCGGAATCAGAAAGGTGCTTGGGTCGTCCACGTGGCAGATAATTACCTTACTGGCACAAAAGATCCTCCTGCTTGTTTTAGGAGGTGCTGTGATTGCTTCTCTGATTGCTTATTATGCCATGGAAGAATGGTGGCTGTCCGATTTTGCCTATAGGATAAATATTAATGTTAATCTATGGGTATTTCTGGTGGCTGCTGCTGTAGCTGCTGCTGTAGCCTTTGTCACGGTTGCCCTGCAGTCTCTTAAAACAGCACAGTCCAATCCGATAAACGCGTTGAGGTATGAATGATAAAAACAAGAGGTAAGGTTTATGGTTTATCCTGTTAAATCCGTGTAGTAAGGGGAGATAAAATGAAAAAATTCATAATATTTTTGATTCTGTTAATATCAGCTTTACAGATAAACACCGCCATGGCTAGTGAAGATATTTCAGGCACCTGGCAGGGAACGCTGGCCCCGGCCCCTGGCAGTGAGTTGATTATTCAATTTGTAATAACCAAAAACGATGACGGTTCTTACTCAGTCGTGCTCAATTCACCGGATCAGGGGGCTATAAAAGATATTAAGGCGAGCTCGGTTACTTATGATTCAGGAACCCTGAACATGGATGTTACTGATCTTAGCGGCGCCTATGAAGGTGTTTTTAAAGACGGAAAATTTGAAGGAAACTGGAAGCAGGAAGGCGAATTAATCCCGCTCAATCTAAAACCCTATGAAAAGCCTGTTTTAACAAAGGAAGACAAGGCCAGATTACTCGGCCAGTGGCATGGAGAGCTTAAGATACCAACAGGAACTCATATGCTGGTATTTAGATTTGAGATGAAGGAAAATGATGACTTCAAAGGTTTTCTGGATTTGCCGAATACAGGAGGAAGAGACATACCGGTTAATGAAGTGGAACTTGAAGGTGACAGTGTTAAAATAATAGTATCAGCAGCCAATTTGGAATTTAAAGGAAAACTCGCTGATGCCGGGATTACCGGTGAGTTGAAGGTGGGGGCTCAACCATTTCCAGTAACACTTAAAAAGGGAGAATATAAGGCCCCTACACATGATTTAAAACTGCCCGAAGAAATAATCGAGCAACTGGCAGGTGAATGGCATGGACAGCTCAAGATGCCGATGAATATGCTGCATGTGAAGGCGAGATTCGAGAAAACAGAAAAAGGCGAATTTGTTGGATTTTATGGACTGCCGGATCAAAACGTAAAGGGTATACCAATTACCGAGGCTGATATTGTTGATGGTAAGATAGTTCTGAAAATAAAGGTTGCCAATGCAGAGTATAAGGGTAAAATCGACGGAGATAAGCTTACCGGAGAATGGTCGCAGGCAGGAATGAGCACTATTCCTTTATCATTTAAAAAAGGAGAATATGTACCTCCTGTGTTCAATCTGGACCTTCCGGAGGAAACAAAGAGTTCCTTAAAGGGTGAATGGCACGGACAGCTTCAAACCCCGACAAGCCTTGTTCATGTATCACTTAGATTCGAAGCCACGGAAAAAGGAGATTTCCTTGGTTTCTATGATATACCTGATCAGAAAGTAAAAGATGTAAAGGTCTTTGAGGCAAATTTAAGTGATGGAAAACTGACCTTAAAAATTCCAAATGCCATATATACAGCTAAACTGGAAGGTGATGAGTTAAAAGGAGAAGTGGTAGAGCAGAATAACAGGCGTACCGCTCTGACAATGAAAAAGGGAAAATATGTACCGCCTGTCTATAACCTTGACCTCCCAAAGGAGACAAGGGACCTTCTTTCCGGCGAATGGTATGGGAAACCGGACAAGGTTACCCTGGTTTTCAGGTTCGAGAAATCTGAGAAAGGTGATTTTTTAGGCTTTGTAGACAACCCGGACACGGGAGTTCCCAGCATGCCCATCACTGAGCTGGAATTTACTGATAATAACCTCGTAGTAAAGGTGCCCCATGCCGGTGCTGAATTCAAAGGGAAATTTACGGACAATGAATTTACCGGTGAGTGGACGCAGAACTCCAAGCCTGCTCCGCTGACTCTGAAAAAGGGAAAGTATGTACCTGAGGTATACGGTCTGAACCTGCCCAAAGAGACCATGAAGATCCTGACAGGAAAATGGCTGGGAAAAATACATAACAATACCCAGACCATGATTTTTATATTCGAAAAAAACAAAAAGGGTGATTTCGTGGGTTACTGGCAGCTTCCGGAACAGAAGTTAAATAGAATAGTGTTCACGGAAGCAAAATTCAGCAATGGCATATTGACCTTGAAAGAAAAACTTGGAATTGCCGAGGTTACAGGAAAACTGTCAGAGAATGAATATATAATTGAGTGGAAACAGAAAGAAGGCATCACTCCTATAAATTTAAAAAAACAATAGGTTTACCTTTAATAAAGCCCCGCCCTTTGGGCGGGGCTTTAATTTTCTTTCATCAATACCGCTCATATTCCGGTACAATATCCTTATAATATCAATTCATATAATCAAAGAGATGTAACACAACATTTCCGATATTTCAGCCACCTTTTATTTGTATTAAAACACAAAAAGAAAATAAATCTATTGACAATAAAAAAAACTTGAATAGCATTGCCTGAACCGTTAGTCCCGGCCCCTATAGATAAACTGACTATAATAAATTCAGGTTATAAAAATCAAAATACAGGAAAGTCTGATTCAGAGACTGTCAGGATAGTTGCAAATATGAATAGAATTATCAAAAGATGGAAATCAGAAGGAGGGTACAAAGATTTACTCAATCTTGCAATTCCGCTTATTGTCAGCACCGGAACTGTTTCGGTCTATTACTTTATTGACCGTATGTTTCTTGCCTGGCACTCGGCAGAAGCAATCGCAGCAGCCATGCCCGCGAGTATGGTGTCCCAGGCCTTTATGAGCTTTTTTTTAGGTATTGCCAGTTATACAAGTGTATTTGTAGCACAGTATTTTGGTGCAGGGAAATATAACCGTGTCGGACCTGTAATATGGCAGGGAATCTATATTTCAATACTTGGAGGAATACTCCTTATAGGTTTAATCCCCTTCGCAAAAACCATTTTTTCTTTTTTTGGGCATGAACAGCTTGTACAACAGGAAGAAATAACCTATTTCCGGGTGCTCTGCTTCAGCGGTGTTCCTGCACTGTCAGCATCAGCCATATCAGGTTATTTTTCAGGCCGTGGAAGGCCATGGCCTGTAATGTGGGTTAATTGCACTGGCACAGGTATCAACCTTGTTCTGGACTATGCGTTTATTTTCGGTAACTGGGGCTTCCCGGAATTAGGCATAAAAGGTGCAGGCATAGCCACTGTTATCGCAAGCACATCTACGCTTTGCATCTTTTTATTTCTTATATCAACGGGATCACAAAACAAAACCTTCCACACCCTTAAGGGCTGGAGACCTGACGTAGAACTCTTAAAAAGGATACTGCGCTTCGGGCTTCCGGCAGGCACTAATTTTTTCCTGGATATGGCAAGTTTCACGATCTTTCTGCTGATTCTCGGCAGGCTCGGTACAGTGAGTCTCGTAGCCAGTAATATTGCATTTAATATAAATTCACTTGCCTTCATGCCGATGATCGGTTGCGGGAATGCAGTATCTGTACTGGTAGGCCAGTTTCTTGGCAAAGGGCAGCCTGATCTGGCAGAAAAAAGCAGTTATTCAGGTCTTCACCTGACATTCATCTACATGGTCTCAATATCCATAGCATATGTCACAATTCCGGAATTGTTCATAGCGCCCTTTGCAGCAAAGGCTGATCCATCTATATTTGGAGAGATCTCCGGTTTGAGTGTTAAACTCCTCAGGTTTGTGGCTGTGTATTCTTTATTCGATACATTGAACATCATATTTTCATCTTCGTTAAAAGGTGCCGGTGATACTAAATTTGTCATGTTTATGACAGTTACCATCGGATGGTTAATAATGGTTATACCCACATACATATCTATTGTTGTACTCGACTATGGAATAATGGCATGCTGGATTTGTGCGACCTTATTCGTAATAACACTGGGTATCGGATTTACCCTCAGATTCTTAAATGGCAAATGGAAGAGCATGCTGGTGATAGAGAGGACGGATTAGAAAGTTGATGCTCCGGAAGCTTCCAGAAATCTGGCAATAAACTTCTTAAGACCGGATTTATCTTCGTAGGAGGAATAATCCGTTGTGAACTCCGCGCCATTCCAGATTCTGTTAAAATACTCTTGAACTTCAGCAATGGTACTGTCATCCCCTGGAGCTGAATAACATACGTCCAGTTCCAGGTTGTAATTTTCAAGGTTTCTTCTGGTCAGATTTGCCGAGCCCAGTATTACAGACGAAGGATACCCCCTGTTTTCGATTAGTGTAAGTTTGCTGTGATACTGTTCTCCGTGGGTGTCATACCACCTTATTTTTATCCTGCCTTCTGACTTTTCTATCAACTCACGGGCTGCCTGGCGGTTTGGTATTCCGTTTTTCTGCCTGCCGAATGCGTCTTTATTCGGGTCGAGTATGATCCTTACCACAGCTCCTCTATCCGATGCCTTGATAAGAGCCTTTATAATATTGCGGTCTGACAGGTAAAACATCCCCATATCAATTCTGTCTCCCTGCCGTGAACTCTTAATATTTTCCAGAAGAGCCTTTTCGATATTATTTTCAGTCACAAGCATGACACTGCACTTCTTTCCATCATTCCCATCTCTTTTTCCCGGACCGGCAATAACAAAATCAGAGAGTGACGTCTCTGAAAATTCCGCGACAGCTCTCTCAGCCTCTATCAACTCTTTACTAAAAGCACCGGTTATTTCAAAAGCAACATTTGAATGCGCGGAACTGCCGTCATGGGGATTGGCGGATGTAATGACAGATTTACAGGTACTGCCGTAATCACAGACAAACAGCTTTCTATGATTTGCCTTGAAATTCAGAAGCTCAAGGTAGGACCGCAAAGAAACCCCTTCTGCCTTTCCGGAAAAAGGATTGGAAAAAAATCCGCCTATGGAATTTCCGAACCACTGAAAAAAAAGTCTCCATACCGGAGAATACAGGACATTACTGTCTCTCAACCTATGAAGGTCAGTAAGGATTACATTGATACCGGCGGCTTTAAGAAGATCAATCTCATCTGACCGGGCGCCGCCATAGACAGTATTTATCGGATCAGTAATAAAATCTATTTTTATATCAGGGATCTTTTTCTTTTTATTTACAAGACGCTGTACAAGTTGATATGCGATATTTCGATGAACAGTATCTTCGCTGCCGGTATATGAATTAAAAAGAAACATATCCAGGAGGATATATTTTTCAGCATTGTCAATCAGTGAAAATACCCTGTCGAATATTTTCTGATCTGAAATTATTTTTCCGGAAGCATCTTTATATGTAAGGTCATATAGAAACTCTATATCGGCAGGATTAATGATATATTCACTGCTGCGGTATTCTGTGCCTTCCGGGTTTTCCCTGAATAAATTCCAGGAAACCGCGCAAAGGTACAGAATAAAAAGCAGCAGAAATATTTTCTTTATCTTTATTTTTTTAATAGCTGTCCACATCTACATATGATTTGGGTAATTCCTGATCAATATCAAATGATTCATTTAAGATTTCCAGAAGTTTGATATTTTGTTTTACCAGCATCAGGCAATCACCAACAATGGCATAAAACAGGATACTCAAACGGGTCTTCGATGTATCATCCTGTATTCTTTTTACCTGCTCAAAATTCATCTGATCAGCCATGATTTGCATGTTATCATATTGTTCAATTATTTTCTGGTAATCCTTTATTTCCTTATTTTTAAAGGCTGTTTCAACCCTGAGAAGGATATCAAGCATCACGATTTTGATTTCCCTTAGCTCTTTGATCTGTATGTCCAGCAATCCTTTATGTTTGTTTGCTATATGGATATAGGAACGTAATACAATATCCCTGAAGCCGTCAGAAAGTTTCTGTAACCGGCGTATTGTCTGTGCATATTTATATGAAAGATTATGATCTTCCTTCTGCTGAAGCCTCAGGACCTTGAATACATTGGCCATTATAATGTTAACCCACCTCTGTTGTTTTTTTACTTTCTTTCTCTGGACGTTCAGGACATCAATATTCTGTTCAAAAAGCGCATCAAGGGTAATATCAAAGCACTCTCTAAACTCCCCGAGCAGGACGGCCAGATGATCGAATGTGCTTGAGATGGCCATCCGGGAATCTTTAACTTTCCTTAAATTCAATATCTCAGTTTCTTCTGTTTCCTTAGTTCTGTTCTTATGTTTATAATGATTATGTAAAATAATTAATGCAATTACTATTACAAGCAGAATAATACCGCCAAGTTTAAAAGAGGATATGCAACTGGCAAATATTAAGGATGTTACAAAAGCGATAAATGCGGTCATAAACCATCCGCCTATAACTGTTAATACGCCTGTAACCCGGTATACAGCACTCTCCCTGCCCCAGGCCTGATCAGAAAAGGATGATCCCATGGCAACCATGAATGTCACATATGTTGTGGAAAGGGGAAGTTTAAGTGATGTAGCATAAGATATTATGGCACTTGCGACCATAAGATTTACTGAAGCACGGACCATATCAAAGGGAGGTTTTTTATCCTGACCGGCAGTTCTTTTCTTTTTGGCAGGATCCATTCTGTTATATACAGACTCTCTAAGGCGCAAGGGTAAAATCATTCTAAAAATGCTAAATATGGAATCAGCCATCCTGACAATACTTCTTGAAATCCAGATTGATTCGAAACGCTCTGTTCCCTCATCCTGCTGCCCGAGACTTATTTCTGTCTGGGTGACAGTCCGTGCCTTTTTTGAAAACCATAGTGTGAAGACCATAACAACGCCGGCCAGTAAAAGCAGCCCTTCCTGAGTTTTCACCTTTTCACTCAGGGCCTCCATTGTCATATTCAGGGGATCACCTGAAGCAGTCGCTATCTGATAGGCATTAAGACCTGCAAGAGGAACACCTATAAAGTTTACAAGGTCATTTGAAGCAAAAGCCATTGCAAGAGCAAAGGTACCTACAAGGACTATAATTTTTAAAATATTAAAACGGAAAAGGAACATAAGGATTTGAAGTACAATGGCTGAACAGACAAAAATTGATCCCATAATCAGAAAAGAATGTGATTTAATCCATGAATACATCTCGGGAGTGATAAAGGACGCACCCTTTGCCCCCTTAATAAGTATGAAGTAGGTGATTAGCGCCAGGGCGATCCCA